>JBBQIG010000022.1:0-18268 GCA_038324715.1 Anaerolineae bacterium
ATCGGGTCTAGCCACTTGTCATGGCCATGATTTTGCATCGCGCTCACTCTGGCAAAAAGGCGCAATTTCCATATTTGGAATTCCTGGCTGATTTTGAACGTATAATTTAGGATTCTTGGCTTCGTATCCAAAGATCCAAGAGACCTATGTTACGCTTAAGTATGAAGTTTATCGGGAATCCGTATGTCCGAACAAATAGCTGAACCACTAAATAACTATAAAAGTCGAGCAATCATATCATGACAGATCCACAGACAAAACTGATCCTTGTGCGCCATGCTGAGACTGAGGGCAACGTGAGCCAAGTGTGGCACGGTGCGCTGGATGCACCCCTGACAGAGCGCGGTCAACAACAGGTCGCGGCTACCGCAACCCGTCTCGCCCAACTTCATGCAGAGCAGCCCATTGATGTTTTCTATGTCTCGCCTCTGCCACGCGCACAAAGCACAGCTGATGCCATTGCTGTGGCAACGGACTTACTGCCCATCACGGAGCCGGCATTGCGCGAATTTGGTCTTGGCGATTGGGAGGGACGCACACTCCAGGAACTTCGTGAGGTTGAAAACTTGTGGGTTCGTTGGGACGCGGATCCTGCCTTCGCCCCACCCAACGGCGAATCCCCCCTCTTGTTTAACCAACGCGCTATTCAAATCTTGATGACTCTTGCCGAGCAGCATGCGGGTCAGACCATTTTGGTGGTTACACATGGTGGCTTTATTAGCAGTGTACTGGCAACATGGCTGGGAACGGATGCGCGCGACTGGCGCACGTTTGATGCGCATAATTGTGCGGTTAGCATTCTCGTTCAGCAGGGAAATGGCTGGTGGGGTGAGTTGGTCAATGACATCAGCCACCTACCCCCTGCAGCGCTCGCAGATTATCACGCAGGCTTTTGATCTCTGTACCAACTATCTACAAGGGATTTATAGGTTATGTTCACTCAGAGAGTGAGTTACCCTACTTACTAATCGAGCAATCTGAGCGATAATATGTTTCCTGTGCGGAAAGCGCAGGGAGTTGGGCAATTGTTGCCTGTAAGTGAGAGGGATGTGGAAAATCACGCAAGTACACATGTTCTTTTGTTGTGATGCATCAGTAGTTCTTTAACGCGTTCCTAAAGAATTGTTAAACTTGACTCGACTTATGAGTTGGGTGTGTCGGTAGTTTAGAGGCAGAGCGGAAGAGTATCTAGCAGGCATTACTCTGGTATTTTGGTAGTAGTCGTGGGTTGACGCCGTGGAACATTTTTTGGTGCGACCTAATGTTAAATTGGGTATTGAAATTGTTCTCTTACCCTGCTATAATGGCGAAAGCACGTACGAACGACAGCGGTGGGAAATTTCCCTCCGCCCTTTTTTTGCTAAGTGACCTGCGTAATCTTAGGTTGTCGAACTAGATCAGGTTACAAGGCAACAACTGTTTCACGTGAAACAGTTGTGCTAGTCGGGTGTGCTAGTTCATTTACCGAAGCTATGCCCGTTCGAATAATTACTACAGACAATCGGATATAGGTGCGTTACCATTGTCAATGACGATGCAGGGTCAGAACGACCCATCTGTGACCGGGAAACCCGCAGGGCAACCCGAAGCCCACGCAGGGAAACCCGAAGTCATAGACTATGAAGGTAGTCCCTATCGCACTGCATTTTGGGATGGACGCGACTACGAGGATGCTGCTGAACGGCTGGCGTTGCAACGATTGCTACCACCGAGAGGCCGGCGAATTGCAGAAATTGGCGCAGGTTTTGGACGTCTGGCTGATCTTTATCTTGGATATGATCAGGTAGTTCTGTTTGACTACAGCCGGACACTACTAAAGGAGGCTGTGGCAAAGTGGGGCAATGACCCCCGTTTCGTTTTCGTTGCTGGTAATATATACCAGCTTTCGTTGACAAAGGCAAGTTTAGATACGTTAGTAATGGTACGGGTCATGCACCATTTGGCCGATGTACCACTGGCATTAGCAGAAATTCGACGTGTACTTCATGGTGAAAGTACGGCAATTCTTGAGTATGCCAACAAGCGCAATGTGAAGGCTATGGCGCGCTGGCTTTTAGGCCGTCAGGATTGGTCACCATTGGAACATACACCTTTGGAATTTGTGAAGCTTAATTATGATTTCCATCCGAGCTGGATGCAAGAGAAATTTGTTCAGTCTGGGTTGGATGTGCGTCAGCAATTAGCGGTTTCACATTTACGTATACCGCTGCTGAAACGTTCCTTGCCTGCTGCAACGTTGGCAAAAGTGGATAGTTGGTTCTTCGGGTTAGGTGGACATTATCCCTTGGCCCCTAGTGTGTTTGCTCAGGTTGTCGCCCAGGGTGATGCGGATGAGCAAACCTTTCGCGCTGATTTGTCGGATTTAACCGATTTATTTAAATGTCCGGCTTGTGCAAGTGAACGGACGCTAAAGTTGGCAGATGAAACACAATTAGTTTGTGGTACATGTGCTAAACGATATGCAAAACGTGATGGAATTTGGGATTTCAAAGAACCACTCGACTGAGAACAGTCGATGATTCTATTGCTAGAATATAGTGGGAGCAGACATGGCAAAACAACGACAAACAGATCTGGCTAATGACGAATTGGAAATGGATCTGGATACCGACTTTGAGCAAGAGCTGGATGTCAACGATGATGTAGACACTGATGTAGATGAAGAAGTATCTGTTATAGAAAATGGGGATTCAGCGCCACGTGCCGTTGCGTTAAGCCCAGAAGCTGCACTGGAATTTCTGCTAAACCTTGGAAAGACTCAGGGATTTGTCAGTTATGATGACGTATTGCAGGTAATGCCCGAAGCCGAAAGCAATATGGATCAACTAGAAGATACCTTTGCCTCTCTCTTTGAGCAAGGGATCGAAGTGGGTCAGGCTCGTGATGATGAACCGATGGAAGCAACCGATGCCGAATTGGTCGAGGAAGATTCTTTCGACCTCAGCCAAATCGAAATCGATGATTCGATCAGCTTGTACCTCAAGGAAATCGGGCGCGTCCCCCTGCTCAAGGCGGAAGAGGAAGTTTCTCTTGCCAAGCGCATGGAAAAGGGCCGCGATTCGCGTAAGGCGTTAACCCAAGGCATTGAAGATTGGGAAGAACGCGAACGGTTGCTCTGGTTTGTACGAGATGGTCAAGCCGCCCAAGAGCATCTGATCAAGGCAAATAGCCGCTTGGTGGTTAGCGTTGCCAAGAAATATGTGGGTCGAGGTGTGCCATTCTTGGATCTAATTCAAGAAGGTAACATTGGTTTGATTCGTGCCGTGAAGAAGTTTGACTTCCGACGTGGCTTCAAATTCAGCACCTATGCCACTTGGTGGATTCGCCAAGCTGTCACACGTGCGATTGCAGACCAAGGACGCACCATTCGTGTGCCGGTCCATATGTATGAGCAGATTAACCGTTTAACGAGGACAAGCCGCCAACTGGTGCAGGAGTTGGGTCGTGACCCGACAACTGAGGAGATCGCTGGCGAACTGGGCGTAACCGCACGCAAGGTAGAGCATATCATGCGCGTGAGCCAACGTCCCTTGAGCTTGGAGATGCCCGTTGGCGAAGAGGAAGATTCTTACCTCGGTGATTTCATTGAGGATGAGGATGCAGACGCACCCGGCGATGCTGCGGGTCAGCAGTTGCTGCGTGAAGTAATTGACGAGATATTCCAGAGCCTTACCCCCCGTGAGGTGCGCATTCTTCAATTGCGCTTTGGGTTGGTGGATGGCTATTGCTATACATTAGAAGAAGTGGGCAAGAAGTTTGGCGTAACACGCGAACGTATTCGCCAGATCGAAGCCCAGGCACTCAGCCGCTTGCGCCACCCAAGCCGCAGCCGCAAGTTGCGCGATTACTTGTAAATCGATAGAGCGTGTGGACAAAACTTCTGCCCGTTACTGTTGACTATAGATGAATGTTTCACGTGAAACACAAAGGCGGCACTCGATCAAGTGTCGCCTTTGTGTTTCTTGCCGTATTTGCACTGCAAGAGGAAGTCAGATAGTCCTAAACCTTCGAGGAAGCTCTAAGCTTCCTCGAAGGT
Source organism: Anaerolineae bacterium (assembly GCA_038324715.1). GTDB lineage: Bacteria > Chloroflexota > Anaerolineae > Caldilineales > Caldilineaceae > QEUY01. The sequence goes on from JBBQIG010000022.1 coordinate 4,037, forward strand.
TGCATTCACAAGTTTTGTTACACGCCCATGCGGTTACGCACAAGAATCTCGTTCGCTGCTTGCCTGGTCGTTATTTGATGACCAGGCAGTGGAACAATACGCTCGTGAATTGCATCCAAAATCCACTCTTTCTGAGGAAAGAACGCTTCTTCCATCTCAGCCGGCGGTGTAATCCAGTTGCGTGCGCCCACCACGACTACAGGCCCATCAAGATAATCGAAGGCAAGTTGGCTGATATTTGAACCCATCGTATGCAGGAACGAACCACGTTCTGCCGCATCCGACGCCAAAAGAACTTTACCTGTCTTTTTTACAGATTCAACAATTGGTCCGTAGTTCAATGGATTGATAAAACGCGCATCAATCACCTCGGCAGATAAGCCATACTTGCTTTCCAATTCCGCTGCAGCTTCCAAAGCGACATAGAGTGTTGCCCCCACAGTGACCAACGTAATATCTGACCCTGTGCGCCGCAGCGCAGGTTCGCCTAACTCCACTTCATAGTACTCCGTCGGCACACCTTCAGTTACTAACAGCTCTGGTTCAGAATAGAGGCGTTGGCTTTCAAAGAAGACCACTGGGTCGGTTCCACGTAGCGCCAAGTTGAGCATCCCTTTGGCATCATAGGGCGTGGCAGGAAACATAACTTGCAGTCCAGGGATATGCGCAACCAGTGAGCTCCAATCTTGCGAGTGCTGAGCCCCATACTTCGCGCCGACTGAAACACGCAACACCATCGGCATCGTCAACAATCCACCCGACATAGATTGCCACTTCGCCATCTGGTTGAAAATTTCATCCCCTGCGCGCCCCATAAAGTCACAGTACATCAGCTCTGCCACCACTCGTCCCCCACTCAGCGCATAACCAACCGCAGTACCAACAATTGCAGCCTCAGAGATAGAGCTATTGAAGAGGCGATGATAAGGCAACGCTTCCGTCAATCCACGGTAAACACCAAAAGCTCCACCCCAATCGCGATTCTCCTCGCCATAGGCAATCATTGTCGGGTCTTCATAAAAGCGGTGGATCAAGGCTTCAAAAGTCGCTTCGGCATAGGTGACGCAGCGTAACTTGGGGCGTGGTTTGCCTTCTTCATCAAGACCAAAGCGAAACTTTGCTAAGGTTGCAGCTAAGCGGCTCTCTTCTTTGGAAAGCAACACCTCAGGTTCGCCCTCGCCCATACGCTCGCGGCGCTGGTTCGAAAACATCAAATCGCCCACATCTTCACCCTGAATGCTAAAGCGTGGTGATACCTCGAGCGAGACAGCGGCTTCAAGCACCTTCACCAATCGCTCCACCACATCTTCTTGCAAGTCACTCAAGCTTGTATCATCCATATGCCCCTGCTCACGCAGATAGACACCATAGCCAAGCAGCGCATCCTGTTGCATCCACAGGTCAATTTCTTCTTTGGTGCGATAGGCTGACGCATCGGAAGGTGAATGTCCAGAGAAGCGATAGGTGATTGTATCCAGTAGCACTGGACCGTCGCCAGCTTGCAAAAGAGCCTTTTTGCGCCGAATGGCGTCTGCCACAGCCAGAGGGTTATAGCCATCCACCCGTTCCGCATGCATTCCCTGTGCGTTGACACCCATACCCACACGCGCCAGCACATCAAAACCCATGGTCTCGCCGTGGGTCTGCCCGCCCATGCCATAGAAGTTGTTCATAAAATTAAACAAAATCGGTGGTGCCCCTCCAATCTCTTCAGGCCAAAGCGTGCGATATTGTGCCATCGCCGCAAACATCATTGCTTCCCATACAGGGCCACAGCCCATCGATGCATCACCGATATTGGCAATCACGATCCCTGGTTTGCGATTCACCCGCTTGTAGAGTGCCGCACCCGTAGCAATATCTGCCGAACCGCCGACAATGGCGTTATTGGGCATGACACCAAAAGGCGGGAAGAAGGCGTGCATGGAGCCACCCATGCCCTTGTTAAAGCCAGCCACGCGGCCAAAGATCTCCGCAACTGTTCCGTAGAGAACATAGTTAATTGCTAAATCACGTATGTCCGTCGCACCCATCTGTTCCACGACGCGCAATGCCGCCCCACCCATGTAGTTTTCCATCACCGCGGCTAAATCGACTTCACTCATTTTGGCAATGGCAGAGAGACTTTTGGCAATAATCTCACCGTGGCTACGGTGCGAACCAAAGATGAAATCATCGGGACCTAGATGAAATGCTTGCCCTACGGCTGCTGATTCTTGACCAATGGAAAGATGCGCCGGGCCTTTGTGGTTATACTCTATGCCGTTATAGACGCCTTCCTTTTTAATGCGGTCGAGCATCGTTTCAAATTCACGGATATAGACCATATCGCGATAGATGCGCACCAAGCCATCTGTACCATAGGTCGCCGCCTCCTCTTCGGGATTTGAGACATAGGCATTGATTGGAATCTCAGGTGCGCGCAGAACATCTGTGCGTCGTATCTCTACAGGGTCAATGACGAGTGTTTTTGTCATGGTTACTCTAGTTGCCTTTCCTACTCTTCACCATCCTAAATGGAATCAGGAAATAGAATATTTGTTCTTTTGTAAATTAAGAAGATGCGGACATTACAATGCCAGCAACAAATCTATATTCTTTAATCCTTGGCTTAGTGCTTGCAAGAAGCGTGCACCCGGTGCGCCATCAACTGCCTGGTGGTTGATGGTTAGCGATAGACCGATGTGAGGAATGAATTCAATCTCGCCATCCATCTCGTCACTTGTGGCTACTGCTTTTAGGTTGACGTTGCCCACGCCGAGAATCGCCACTTGCGGGACATTCAAAATGGGGGTGAACTGCTCAATGCCCAGATTGCCAAGATTAGTGACGGTGAAGGTGCCGTCTGCCATCTCATCAGGTGCAATGTTGCCCGCTTGAATGGCTGTTACCAGCCGTTTGCCTTCTTGCGCCAGCAAACGCAAACTCAAGTGGTTGGCGTGACGAATCACGGGAACCAGCAAGCCACGGGGTGTATCTACCGCAAATCCCAAATTGACGTCGTGAACCTGGGTGATTACGTTGTCGCTCAGTGTCGCATTGAGCATCGGGTGCTGAATAAGCACGCGTGCTACTGCAAAGAGGATCAGGTCGTTGATCGTAACGGCCTGAAGACCCAACGCTGCATCACTGGCTTTCAATCGTTTACGCAGGGCGAGCAGGGCGCGTGCATCAGCCGAACTGTGCAGCGTGAGTTGGGCCGTCGTTTGCAGCGAACTCAACATTCGCTCAGCAATGACCTTGCGCACGCCACGCAGCGGAATTTGCTCACTGCCACCTGGGACAGAAGTTGTGGGTGCTGATGTCGCCGTAGCTTCCCCGTTCACTGCTGCGGAAGGGGTGGGGGAGGTGGCGGAAGGGGGCGGGGGAGTTAAATCACGCGACATGATACGCCCCCCCGGCCCACTTCCTTGGTGGGGGAGCGAAAAATCGCCCGTCGCCACCATTGCTTTTGCAACAGGCGTTACCTTTGGTTGCGTCGTCAACGCTGCCTGCACATCTCGCTCAAGGATGCGTCCCCCTGGGCCACTGCCTTGGATACCAGCGGTATCTACTTGTTTGCGTTCGGCTAGATTACGCGCACGCGGAGATATCCCAACCACTTCCCCCACCCTTGCGGGAGCTGCCGGGGGAGGGGTATTTTGTGCTGGATCAGGTGTTGAAAGAGCCGGGGGAGCTACTTCCGGCGTTGAATTTGGGATAACTGTGGGCGCTGCCGCTTGCGTTGAGACCGGTTGCGTCGTCGCAGAGTCAGGACGCAACGCGCTCACATCGTCACCCTCCGCACCGACTGCGGCAATGGTGGTGAGCACCGGCACATCATCCCCCGCTGCAAAAAATAACTCAAGCAATGTCCCCGAAGCTGGACTTGAGACTTCAAGCACTGCTTTATCGGTCTCTACTTCACACAAAATGTCGCCCTCGGCAACCGATTCGCCGGGGCGTTTTTTCCACTCAACAATGATGCAGCTTTCAACAGATTGCCCTTGTTTGGGCATAACAATTGGAGTTGCCATAGCGTTTCACCACCTACCTGGATAGTTCTATACAGTTATACAGAGTTCTAATTGAGGTCGCGTGCGTTACGGAGGCGCAGGCAACTCAACATGTGCAATGGATTCGGCTACATAGGTAGGCCGATAGGGATACCGCTCCACTTCTTCGCGACCCGTGACCCCTGTTAAGACCAGAATGGTTTCCATACCACTGTTGACGCCTGAGACGACATCCGTATCCATACGATCCCCAATCATGACGGTCTCTTCGGAATGGACACCCAAATAATTGAGGGCGGAGCGCATCATCAAGGGGTTGGGCTTGCCAACGAAAAAAGGTGTAACCCCGACAGCCTTTTCAATCAATGCCGCCATTGCCCCACAGGCAGGGACAATGCCGCCCTCCGATGGGCCTGACACATCGGGGTTGGTGGCGACAAAACGCGCCCCCGCAGCGATGAGACGTATGGCAGTGGTGATATTTGCAAAGCTGTAGGCATGTGTTTCGCCCAACACCACATAATCGGGATCGTGATCGGTAATTACATAGTCAATGCGGTGGATGGCGTCGGTGAGTCCACTTTCGCCGATCACATAGGCCGAGCCATTGGGTACTTGTGCTTGAATAAAGCGTGCTGTGGCAATGGCTGAGGTGAAAATGCGATCCTCTGGCACCTCTAGACCGACTGTGTGGAGTCTGTACGCCAAGTCACGCGGGGTGTAGATTGGGTTGTTGGTGAGGACGAGATAGGGAATTTCTTGTTCATTGAGACGAGTGATAAACTCCGCTGCGCCTGGAATAGCGGTTCGCCCGCGTACCAGCACTCCGTCCATATCCATCAGGTAATTCTTGTAAACACGCATTGTCCCCCCTGCCCAAAAGTTGTGTGCCAGTGCCTGGATACTCCGTAGATAACTTAGCTGCTATTATAAACAGCCGCAGACCTGCGTCTGTAACACTCTGCGCTGGCTAACGTTGCTGGCTAAAATTATAGAGCCGTCTATATCTCCCTATGCACCAAAAAGACTGGCTTTACTGCCAGTCGACCTATGATCATGGGCCAAAAGTAGGGATGGATGTTGCATACACCAGAGAGTATAACATCCGCTAAGATTGTTTGCCAAGAAGCAACGCAGAGTTGCCAAACGGTTATGAAACCAGAAAACCAACGTCTTTTTCCTGCTTAAAGATGATTGCCAAGGCATAAAAATCATGTTATGCTTTCTATTGTATTCTGAAGTGCTTTCGCAACTTCGCTTCCCACTAGAGCTATTCACTAGCTACTCTAATTCATACCTATTCGCTGTGACCCTAGCGTGTCTGCCTCACGAACTAGCACACGCGGGTTGCACACTCACATACTCCAGAGGTGCCCATGTCTACAACCTACGATCCACGTCCCGCGATGGTCGAGATCGCTCACCTTCTCTACTCGCGCCGCTTGACCAACAGCGCAGGGGGCAATTTAAGCTGTCGGGTGGGCGATGAGATCTACATTACGCCCCGCTATTTGGGCAGCAAGCAACGTTGGATTCTACAGGAAGATCAAATCCTGGTCTTTGATCGAGAGTTCAACATTTTGCAAGGAGAACCCGCTAAGGTGAGCCGCGAGAGCCGGATGCACTTTGCGTGTTATGAGCATTTCCCCCAGATCAATGGTGTGATCCACGCCCATCCCCAGTATCTAACTGTTTTTGCCAGTGCAGGCGAATCACTGCCTCCGGTCAACCAATATACTGAGAAGTTTGGTCATCTGCCAGTTGTTGGCAATTTGCCTTCCCACAGCCAGGACTTGGCTGATGCCGTGGTCGAGGCGATCACGCCGCGTGCCGATGTTCTTGCCAAAAATGGACTCGGGTTGATCTTGTCATGGCATGGGGTTGCTGTGGTCGGGCGCGATTTAGATGATGCCTATGACACGCTGGATCGGCTGGAGTGGAGCGCGCAAACTTACTTGTTGGGGCGTACCGCAGGGTTGGGTTTGGGTGGGCAGAACGCTTAGTCCTTCTTTGCACTTCACAGTTCTGAATAGACTTCTGAACAGATAATGATTCTCACCGTTACCGCCAATCCAACCATTGACCGTGTGCTCTTTGTGCGCGATTTTGCCATGCAAGATGTGGTGCGTGCCGAACGCGAGGTGGTGTCGCCCAGCGGTAAGGGCATCGACGTCTCTATGATCCTGCATGAACTGGGTGCGCCAACCCTCGCCATCTCGCTGAATGCTGGATTGAGTGGTGCGATGTTGGCTGCACTCCTGGCGCAACGGGGTGTTCCCTGTCACTTTATTGCGGCGCAGGGCGAGACACGCGTCGCCGCATTGATCACCGATGTGGCACAAGGTCGGCAATCTACCCTTCTCGCCCCCACACTCACGGCTAGCCCTCAGCAATTAGATGCCTTAGTCGAACAGGTAATTGTACACGCTGGCTCAAGTTGGGGATTGGTTTGCGCGGGAAGTCTGCCCCCAGGGTTGCCTCTGCATAGCTGGGAACGGCTTTTACGCGCCGGTCAAGAAGCGGGCTTGGTCACACTACTCGATAGCTCGGGGACTGGATTGCAGCACGGCATTCGCGGGCTGCCCCACATCTTGAAGATCAATGGGCGCGAGCTAGCCGAGTTGGCGGCAACACAGGGGGAGAAGATTCCCGCCTGGTCAGCCCCGGATCAGCTTGGCACACTGGCGGCATGGTTGAATGACCATTTGGGTCGCTGGGCGCAAACCGCTTTGATCATTACCCTCGGCGCGCAGGGTGCGCTAGCAGTGACTGCCGATGCTGCCTATACTGTCGCCGCTCCCGCTGTGCCGTTAGTTAGCGCGGCAGGTGCGGGGGATGCTGTGGCAGCCGGGGTCATGCTGGCTCGTCGTCAAGGGCAAGGCTGGGGTGATGCGTTGCGGCTCGGTGTGGCGGCTGCGGCGGCAGTGGTGATGAACGAAGGTACAGCGGTTTGCACAGCCGCGCAAGTCCATGAGATGTTGCCACAAGTACAATTTCAACCGTTACTTCAAGTATGAACATTTCAAGCATAAGGCACACGCAATATAGCGTACACGGGGGTATCAAACGATGAGCAGCCATCAGGCCGCATATGAACTACTCGCTGCGGAGATTGCAGCGCAAGGGATTGACGTAGAGGCAGTCAAAACTGCCATCAAGAACCACAAGATTGAGACTCCGAGTTGGGGCTATGCCAACAGTGGTACGCGCTTTAAGGCTTTTCCCTGGCCGGGCGCGGCCGCGACGACCCAAGAAAAACTGGATGATGCTGCCAAGGTGCATGAACTGACGGGCATTGCCCCCACGGTGGCTGTTCATATTCCGTGGGATCGTCCTGAGAATGATGATTATATGGGGATGCGCCAATATGCCGAGGAAAAGGGCATTAGAATCGGTGCAGTGAATCCCAATGTCTTTCAAGACGACGAGTACCGGCTTGGCTCCTTGGGCAACCCCGATCGTGGCATTCAAGAACAGGCGTTGGATCACCTGCTGGAATGTTGCGAGATTATGCGCAAGGTGGAGAGCGATAGCCTCAGCCTCTGGTTTGCCGATGGCACCAACTACGCGGGGCAAGATGACCTACGCGCCCGCAAGCGCCGCTTTGAAGATGGACTCAAGCTTGTCTATGACAACCTGCCAGCAGGGGGTCGCATGTTGATCGAATATAAGTTCTTTGAGCCAGCCTTCTACAGCACCGACATTCCTGACTGGGGGACAGCCTATGCTTGGTCGATGAAATTTGGCCCCCAAGCACAAGTCTTGGTCGATCTGGGTCATCACGCGTCGGGTGTTAATATTGAGCAGATTGTGGCTTTCCTGTTGGATGAAGGCAAGTTGGGTGGCTTCCACTTCAACAATCGCAAATATGCCGACGATGATTTGATTGTGGGCAGTGTTAACCCCTATGAGTTGTTCCTCATCTACCATGAACTGGTTTCGGCGGAACAGAGCAGCGAGGCCACCGTGCGCGGCACTGCCGAGCAGATCGCCTATATGATTGATCAATCGCACAATGTGGAAGGCAAGATGGTTGCGATGATTCTGTCCGTGCTCAATTGCCAGGAAGCCTATGCCAAGGCGCAACTTGTGCCGCGCGCCAAGCTGGCAGAAGCCCAAGCCAGTGGCGACGTTTTGGGAGCGCACAAAATTTTGACCGACGCCTTCCGCAACGATGTGCGCCCACTTCTCGCACAAGTACGTTCTGAGATGGGTGTGCCTGTTGACCCAATTGCCGCTTATAACGCCAGTGGCTATGAGCAGCAGATTCGCCAAGCCCGCGGTCTGCGCGCAACATCTGGCGGCTATCAGTAGAAAAAAGGGTAAAGGCAAAGGTAAGGAGAAAGGCCAAACTATGAGCTTTACGCTCTCGATCAGTGATTTTGAAGCCCAGCTTAACGACTTCCGTCCCAGCTTACGTAGTCACGCACTGAACAAGCTGATGGAACGACAGCCGGAGGCCCCGGCTCCCGAAGAGGTGGCAAATATGCACTGCCACACCTTCTTCTCCTTCAATGCCTATGGACATTCGCCCACCTCACTGGCATGGCTGGGGCGACAGCGCGGCTATGGGTTGATGGGTATTGTCGACTTTGACGTGCTGGAAGGTGTCGATGAGTTCTTGGAGGCGTGCGATCTAACCGGCGTGCGTGGCAGCGCAGGCATTGAGACGCGTGTCTATGTCCCTGAATTTGCCCAACACGAAATGAACTCGCCTGGTGAGCCAGGGGTGCTCTATCACATGGGCATCGGCTTGACCACCAGCCAGGTCAAGCCTGAAGCTGCTGACTTGCTCAAGCAACTGCGCGGACAATCGGCGGAGCGCAATCTAGCCCTGGTCGAGCGGGTGAATTCCTATTTGCACCCTGTGACAATCGACTATGTGGCGGATGTTCTGCCGCTGACCCCTGCGGACAATGCAACCGAGCGGCATATTGTTGTGGCCTATCTGTTGGCTGCGGCTCGCCTCTTCTATAGAGAGGACGAGCAAGCGCGCTTTTGGGCCACGCGCTTGCAGATGGATCAAGAGCAAGTTGCTACTGCAATGCAGGAGGTTGCCGGCTTTCAAAACCTGATCCGTTCCAAGTTGATGAAAAAGGGAGGCGTGGGTTATGTTCAACCGGGAGACGCCACCTTCCCGTCCATCGACAAACTACACGCCATGATCCTGGCGTGTGATGCTTTGCCTTGTGCCGCGTGGTTGGATGGCACGACTTCGGGCGAGGAACGTATTGACGACCTGCTGGATCTGCTCATCGGCAAGGGTGCGGTTGCGCTCAATATCGTGCCTGATCGCAACTGGAACATCAAAGACCCTGCAACGCACGACCTCAAGGTCAAGAAGCTCTATGAAGTTGTAGAACTTGCGCGTGAACTCGATCTGCCGCTCAACGTTGGCACCGAGATGAATAGCTTTGGACAAAAGCTTTTGGATGACTATAGCGCTCCAGAACTCCAGCCCGTCATTGCCGACTTTATCGAGGGTGCCTATTTCATCTATGGGCATACCGTAATGCAGCGTCACAAAGGCTTGGGCTATCAAAGCGCATGGGCGAAGGAAAATCTGCCCACGCGCCGCCAACGCAATGACTTCTATGCGCGCATCGGTCGCCTAGTCCCTCCGGCATCACCTGGAAGTGGGCCATTGAACAATATCACCGATGCCATGTCCCCGGCAGACGTGCTGGCGCGCGTGAGCGCGTCATGATGTTGCAAGCAGAGTCGTGGCAGATGATGAGAGTAGGAGTGAATTGAATGACTGATAAGCTGGTTGAATATCGCAAGGCAGATGCACCACTGCCCCCACAAAACCAACTTTGGCCGCTCTATGGGGGTGGCTTTGAGAATTTGGGGCGTGAGGGTGAAATGATCGCACTGCCCCTGCCCTCCTATGGGCCGGATGAGTTGTTGGTGCGCCATGATGCTACGGGCATTTGCTACTCCGACATCAAGGTCATCCGCGCCGGGCAAAACCATCCGCGCATCTATCGCGATATGAGCAAAGAGCCGGTCGTGCTGGGTCATGAGATCAGCCTGACGGTGGTGGGCGTGGGTGAAAACTTGCGTGACCAATATCAGGTCGGCGACCGCTTTATTGTACAGGCTGATATCTATATCAACGGCGTGGGCTATGCCTATGGCTATGAGATTCAAGGTGGCTTTTCGCAATACAACGTAATTGACCAGCGTGTGCTCAACGGCGATGGGGGCAACTATCTCCTGCCTGTCAAGCCAACCACAGGCTATGCCGAGGCTGCGCTTGCTGAACCATGGGCTTGTGTCGAGGCATCCTATACCGTTGCCTATCGCAACAGTTGGAAGCCCGGTGGCACGCTTTTGATCAGCGGCGATGGCGCAGGGATGACTTTGGGCGAGGCTGCTACATGGCGACCGGGGCAAGTGTCGATTGACGTGAGCAACGATGCATTTGCCGAGCAAGTGCGTACCTGGGCGACTGATGCGAACGTTGCCATCACTCCGGATGCGCCTGACGCCGCCTATGATGACATTGTCATTTTGGGTAATGATCCAGCCCAGATAGAGCAAGCATTTGCACGGCTGGCACGCGGTGGCATGTGTGCAGTGATCACCGCTCAACTTGTTTCACGGCGCGTTTCGCTGGACATTGGACGGCTTCACTATGATAACCTTGCCATCATCGGGACAACGAGCGCGGATCTGAGCGCCGCCTATACGCCCATTCGCACGCAGTTGCTACCCGGTGGCGTCACCTGGATTTTGGGTGCTGGCGGGCCAATGGGGCACATGCACTTGCAGCGTGCGCTGGAGATTGCCGAACGCCCACGCAAGGTAGTGGCAACCAATCTCCACCGTCACCGCATCCTAGCCGTGGAGGAGAAATTTGGTGCCTCTGCCAAGCAGAATGGTGTCGAACTGGTCAGTTTCTCGCAAGACAGTTTTGCGGATGAAGCCGAAATGGCTGAACGCTTGCGCCAAGAAAGTGGTGGCGTGGGCTTCGATGATATTGCCGTCATGGCTCCCAGCATTCCCGCCGTTGAAATGGCGATGGCGCATCTTGCGGATAACGGTGTGATGAACGTTTTTGCGGGCTTGCCACGCGGGACACAAGCAAATTTTGATATAAATTCAATTACGCAGCGCGGCCTGCGCTTCACCGGAACCAGTGGCTCTTCGATTGAAGATCTCGCCCACATGCGCGACCTCACCGAAAGCAAGGCACTTTCCCCCAACAAATCTGTGGCTGCGGTTGCCGGGTTGGAAGGGGTGGATGAGGGGCTGCACGCGGTGGCGGAAGGTCTCTTTCCTGGCAAAGTGGTCATCTTTCCCAATCTCTCGCATCCCTTGCCGTTGACCACACTCCCCGAACTCAAAGAACGGCTGCCTTCGGTCTATGCCAAGCTGGCTGAGGACGAAAGCTGGACTGTGGAAGCCGAAGCGGAATTGCTGCGGTTATTGCTATAAATCCATCTCAATTGCCCACAAGAAATGCCCATAGAGTAAGATTTTCAGGATGGACAGCCAACCTTTATTAGACCAAGTGGCAATTGTAACGGGGGGCGCACAAGGATTGGGCGCGGCGATTGTGCTGCGGCTGGCAACCGAAGGCGCGCATGTGGTCATTGCCGACATGAATTTGGCAGGTGCGCAAGAGACTGCCACCACTGTTGCCCAAGCCACTGGACGACGTACCCTGGCACTCGCTGTGGATGTCTCTGACGAGGGGCAAGTGGCGGCGCTCTTCAAGCAAACAGAAGAGACCTTGGGCCGCGTGGATATTCTGGTTGCCAATGCGGGGGTTGTGATCGCCGGTGCGGTGGATGAGCTTGCGCTTGAGCGCTGGCGCAAGGTGATCGATGTAAATTTGACTGGCTACTTTCTCAGCGCCAAATATGCGGCGCGTCTGATGAAGAAGCAGCGTCGCGGCGTCATCATCCAGATTAACTCCAAGTCGGGCAAAAAGGGTAGCTTTAAGAATGGGGCCTATGCTGCCAGCAAGTTTGGCGGCATTGGGCTGACACAAAGTCTTGCCCTGGAGTTGGCTGAATATGGGGTGCGTGTCAATGCAGTCTGCCCTGGCAACCTGCTGGACTCGCCCTTGTGGGTCGGTTCACTCTATGACCAATATGCAGAACGCTTGGGGATCAGCGTGGAAGAAGTGCGCCAACGCTATGTGGATCAAGTGCCCATGAAGCGGGGCTGTACCTATCAAGATGTAACCAACGTCGTTGTTTTTCTGGCCTCAGAGCAGTCGAGCTATATGACAGGACAGGCAATCAACGTCACCGGCGGTCAGGAGATGCGCTAAGCATGGTGCAACGCGGCCATTGTGGGATTCAGTATGTGGTCGCGGCATAGATTGTGCCGAATGTAACCGCCGATTTGTGAATGAGCGCAAGAACTCTGAACTGCGTTTGAAGGTGCCACCCCGAGATGTTTAAGTGAAAGGAAATAGAGAAAAGTATGGAAACTGCGGCCATTCTAGAGCAGTTAATCTGGCTGTCACACGAGTTGGGGCGCGAAGAACGCCAATTGGCGATCTTGGGAGAAGGCAACACCAGCGCACTCTGCCCTGACGGAACTTTTTGGGTCAAGGCATCTGGTAGCCAACTCGGCAACATCACCACGCAGGGCTTTAGCAAGGTCAATGTGGATGCAGTGATGCACCTGATGGAAAACGAAACGATGGATGACCAGGCTGTCGGGCGTGCCTTGCAAGAGGTGCTGGCTGATCCCTCACATCGACGCCCATCGGTAGAAACCTTCCTCCATGCCCTCTGCTTGCAGGAGGGGGGGGCTAAATGGGTCGCGCATACCCATGCGGTATCGGTCAATCAAGTTTTGTGCAGCCAGTTAGGAGCCGACCCCTTCTTGCACCATCTCTTTCCCGATGGCATCGTGGTCTGTGGTCGTCATCCTGCGGTAGTACCTTATGTAGACCCTGGCTTTATATTGGCGTCGGTGGTGCGCAACGCTTTACGCAGCTATCAAGAGACGCATGGCTCTTCTCCCAAGCTGCTCTTGATGGTCAACCATGGCTTGGTGGCGCTGGGACAGACCGCACAAGAGGCGCTCAACATTACCCTGATGGCGGATAAGTGGGCCAAAATTATCGTGGGAACCTATTCGATGGGGGGGCCAAACTTCTTGCCCGATGCACAATCGGAGCGTATTGATAACCGGCTGGACGAACATTATCGCCGCCAACAGATTCACGGCGCAGCTTCAAAATCATAAATAGGCAACCAACTGTGAATAGGGATCAACCAATACTTACCAACGACGGAACGCTTTCGAGCGACGCACGCCGCGACCTGATTATTGATGAACTGCGTCGTCAAGATGAAGTAAGCGTAGGCCGCTTAAGCGAACTGCTCAATGTCTCGGATGTCACCATTCGCAAGGATTTGCAGCAGCTAGAAGACCAGGGCTACCTGACCCGTGTGCGCGGGGGGGCTGTCTTTTCTGGTCGCGGTCAGTTGGAATTGCGCTTTGCCGCACGCCAGCAATTGGCGTTGGAGGAAAAGCGGCGCTTGGCTGCGCGCGCTGCCCAATATGTGCGTCCTGGGGCGACCATCTTTTTGGATGGCAGCACCACGGTCTTTCAGATGACGCGGCTCTTGCGCAATATCCAGGGACTCACCGTGATTACCAATGGCCTCTACGCTGCGCTGGAACTGAGCTTTGCGCCAGAGATCACCACCATTGTCGTGGGCGGCATTTTGCGTAAACAGTCCAGCAGCCTGGTCGATCTGCTGACTCCCGAATTATTGCGACGGTTGCATGTGGATGTGGCTTTTGTCAGTTGCCGGGGCTTCACGGTCGAGCATGGCTTGATGGAGTCTGACTTGCGCGAGGCGCAACTGAAGCGCGCAATGGCTCAGGCGGCACAACAGGTGGTGGCGTTGGTGGACAACAGCAAGCTAGGTCACGTCTACATTGCCAGCTCACTGCTGCCCGAAGAGATGGACACAATCTTGGTCGATCAGGGCATAGACGAGCCAACACGCAGTGCCTTGAGTGCAACCGGCGTCACTGTGGAAGTGGTGTAATTGATCTGATTCCACCATATATTCCGCCGCATGAGGTGATACAATAGACGTAGTGTGGCTGTTGAATCGCCGGAGGGGAAAATATGTCTGCAACAATCGAGCAGGTTTTGAAGGTGCATAAAGATACAATTGTGATTGCACAACTTGGCAAGCAATCATGTTTATGAACTAATTTATTGGTCGATTGCTTAATTACAGGCATACTC
>JBBQIG010000023.1:0-18119 GCA_038324715.1 Anaerolineae bacterium
GAACCACGCGCAACCCGGCTCCTTGATCGGGGAGCAGGACAGATTCTTCGCTGCCTGGGGTGGCAAAGACCAGACCGATTGAGGAGCGTAACTCGGAGCGACCGGGTAATGCCAGACGCGGACTGCCATCTTCAACGATAATCCAGACGGCTGGATGGGTGGGGCGCATTTGTACCATTGCCAGCCCCACGCGTTGCTGGGTAGCTTGATCAACGGGAAGTGTGACCTCTTCTCCCTGAAGCCGTACTTCAAGCGCAGGGCCGACTGTTGCGGTGGGTGACATCGTGTAGAGTAGCGTCAGGTTGCGGTTAACCGAGCGATAGCTTCCGCCGGGTGCCATCGGCGGTGCCGTAATCTGCCAGCCAAAAGCCAGCGCAATCCATGCGCCAACCACTGCTGCAAGCAAGCCAATCATGAGCAGCGGACGCAGATATAGAAGACGCGCTAGCCGGATGCCACGGAGTCGAGTCTCAACGGGTGGCGGTGGGGGCGTGCTTTCACTGTCTGTGCCAGATTCTGGCCGTGCAGCAGGTGGCACAGATGGCAGTAGGTCTACTATGGGCGCTTCAGCGCGTTCGACTGTGGCGAAGTCTGCGGCAATTTTTTCATCGAGAAGATTGGCGACTGTGCTGGGAGCGGCGTCAATTACCCCGCGCCAACGATAGAGGGTGCGCGTGGGTGCAATGGGTATCTCTGCACCTGGTGTAGGCGCAGGGGTTGTGAGCGTATAGGATTGCAACCCGCGCAATTGTCGCAATATGCCCAATTGATCGGCCAATTGCGCGGCAAGAGTGGGCAAGAGTAGTGCCAGCAAGAGATAGAGCAGGGGGCTACGCAGGACATCAAAGAGACCTAATGCCAGCAGCAGATTGCCCCAAATGCCATAGGCGGTGCTGATGTTGAGTTGCCAGCGCGCCGCGGTGGCTGGTTCATAGACCAGTTGTCCAGGTAGTTGGGGGAGTTGAAAGACGGCGACGGTTAGGATGATGCCGATCAAGCCAGCCAATATGGCTAGCCAGGGACGACGCAGCCAATTCCAAAACCGCAAAGCCAGGCCTGAAAGCCAGTGACTTGCCCGTGATCGAGTGGTGCCAAACGAGGAGACAGACACAGATAAATCGTTAGCTACGTTCACGTTCGGTAGCAGGAATAAGATTGAGCCAGCGGCTGACTTCCGGCTCTAGGTTGGAGAGGGGCGCATGGCGTAGTGTACATTCGGGCAACGATTCTAAGAATAGGTGACCATATTCCTTGCGCCAGAGCCGACTATCGAGGAGTACCACAACGCCTCGGTCTGTGGCGCGGCGTATCAGGCGACCAAAGCCCTGGCGGAAACGGATAATGGCATCGGGCAAGGTGTAGTCGCGGAAGGGCTTATCCAGTTCGGCGCTGCGGGCTGCGACCAGTGGATCGCTTGGCACAGCAAAGGGCAAACGCACAATGAGCAGGCAGCGTAATTCATCGCCGGGGAGGTCAATCCCTTCCCAAAAGCTCCGTGTTCCGAGTAAGACCGCTTTGTCAGCTTGACGATATTCACGTAGAAGCCGCTGGCGGCTGCTGGTGCCGTGTTGCAAAACGGTGATGCCCAGCCGATCTAAGGGGGCGCGGATCGATTCAGCGGTGGCGCGCAATTGGGCATAGCTGGTGAAAAGCGCCAACGTTGACCCTGCGCTTGCTATAGCGGACTTGATAATGGCCTGTTCTACTGCCTGTTGGAAGGTACTTTGGTTTGGTTCTGGCATGTCGCTGGGCAGATAGAGCAAGGTGTTGCTCTGATAATCAAACGGGCTATCGACCGTAGAGGCGTTGACATCCCAAAGGCCCAGGCGATCGCGAATAAAGCTGAAGCCGCTGCCTGTGCGCAGCGTCGCACCGGTAAAGATGGCACTACGCTTGCGGTGGACTAATTGGCTTTCGATTGTCTCATTGACAAAAAGGGGTGCCGCTACTAAGGTCACTTCGGTGACGGTATCATTGACTTCCATCCAGGTCACGACGTCGGTGTTTCCTGTTCCTGGTGTTTGGAAGACAATGCGGTCGAGCCAAGTGACCAATGTGGTGAGATATTCGGCGGCTCCCTGTAAGTCTTGCAGTAGTGCGTTAAAGGGTTCTTGAGACCACCATTTTTGTTCTTCAAGTTGCTGCACCATGGTGGCAAGCAACCGGTTTGCGCTGCGGAGGCTTTGACCTGCTATATCCCATTGGATTTCAATTTCGCTCCACGCGGGTTCGGTGCGCGTCTTGGCATCAAGCCCTAAGCGTTGGGCATAGGCAAAGTCATGCCGCATCGACTCTTGGTGCTGGGCAAAGACCAAGATTGCCTGGGCAAAGGCGTGCAGCGAGGATGAGGCCTGTTGCACTTGATTGGCGAGTTGGCGCAGGCGGCGTTGGGTAGCCTCATCCGCTTGATGAAGCGCTCCCTGCAAGATGCCTTGATAGAGATCCCCCCCGACCTGTAGCCGCTGCAAGATGCCATTGACTATAGGCCAAGCGACACGGTAGCTAAGTTGTTCGGTGGCAGCTTCTTCCAGATGATGCGCTTCATCCACTACTAGGTGTGAGAAGGTGGGTAGGACGTGGCCTCCGGCAGCAATATCCGCTAGCAGCAAGGCGTGATTGATCACCAGCAGGTGGGCACGCTCGGCGTATTGGCGCGCCCAAAAGAAGAAATCTACAAAGGGCGTGTGCGTGCTGTCGCACCGTTCTGGCGAGCAGGTTGTTGGATCGGAACAGAGGCGATTCCAGACCATGCGCTCATTTTGCGCCGGCAGGAAGAGTTCACCCACGTCACCTGTCTTGGTATGCAGAAGCCAAACTAAGACTTTGGCAAGCACACGCAATTCTATGGGTGACAAGCGCCGGTTGTGATACCAACTAAAGAGGCGACGTGTGCAGAGGTAGTTGTTGCGCCCTTTGAGTAAGGCGGTGTTAAATTGTGGATAGCCTGCTGTTGCCATGACCTGTTGAACCATCGGCAGGTCTTTGTCGAGCAATTGCTCCTGTAGGGCGATGGTATTGGTGGCAATGACGACGCGACGCTGATTGGTTATGCTCCATATGGCTGCTGGCAGGGAATAGCCAATGCTTTTGCCCGTGCCTGTACCTGCTTCAATCAACAGATGATCGCCTTTATTGAGCGCGCGCAGCACACGAGTTGCCATGTCGAGTTGGCCTTGCCGACGCTCGAATGCTTCCCCGTAGAGTTGGGCGAGTGGGCCAGTGGCGCTAAATGCCGCTTCGATTTGGGCTTCGTCTATAATTTGAAGGGCTGCATCTTGATCCAGTAGCAGCGATTCCGGCACAGGTTCCTGGCTGTTGATTGGGTTGCGCGCGGTGACTGGCGGCGGCCCTATCAGTGGCGGCACAGGTAGCGCAGTGGGAGCCAACACCGCAAGGGGTGACCAACTGCCTTCGTCGGCACAAGCCGCAAGGGTTGCACCAATCCATGTGGGTAACTCTTTGGCACATAGTAGCAGATGGGTAAAGAGTTTTGCCGTGGCTTCAGCATCATCCAGGGCGCGGTGTGCTTCGGGCAAGGGAATGTTGAGCGAGCGGGTTAGTTCGCCTAAATTGTAGCTTGGCGCACCGGGGAGGAGAATTGAAGCCAGTTCAAACGTATCTTGCATGGGGCGATGAAAATTTACGCCCGCGGCTTGTAGGAAGGCAAAATCGAAGCCAGCATTGTGTGCGACGACAGCTTCCACATCGGAGCGAACAAAAGCCAATAGCTCTGGCACAACCCGATCCATGGTGGGGGCAGTCGCCACGTCACTGTCACGAATTCCGGTTATTTGTTGCACGCGCAGCGGAATGGGGCGTCGCGGGTTAACGAAGGTAACAAAACGATCCAGGATACGACAGGCAAAGCTTTCGGCGCGCGGATCAAAGGCAACGCGTACCGCACCCACTTCGATGATAGTATCGGAGCGGGCATCAAGCCCAGTTGTTTCCAGGTCGAGCGCGACAAAGATTCGCTCCACCAATTTATACCGCTTTCCAGCTAGATAGTCTATATGCCGATTATTTTATGTGTACAGGGGAGCATTATACCAATTGAGGCTAGACATGGCGAATAGGCGTTACGTGATAGATGGCGGGCGTCTATAGGTTAGTCGCTTTTGTTCATTTCTTTCGTATCTCTCGCGCATTGCTGGTTCAGAATGCGCGAACTGCCTGGATTATTGGTGACGGTTGGAAGCCGTCATACTTGGCAAGCCTGGTGAAGTGCGGCACAATCAAAGCTATGTATGTTTCTGTAATTGCCACTGTCTATAATGAAGCAGAAGCCATTGAGCGTCTCTTGACCTCACTGGCGGCGCAGACGCGCGTGCCAGATGAAATTATCATTTGTGATGGCGGCAGCACGGATGGCACAACAGCCCAGATTGAAGCATGGAGACGTACGAGCCAAATCCCTGTTACGCTGCTGGTAGAGCCGGGTGCTAATATAAGCCGAGGGCGAAACTTGGCAATTGCTGCCGCTAATGGTCCGCTGATTGCTGCAACGGATGCAGGTGTGCGGCTGGATGCGGCTTGGTTGGAGAAGCTGGTCGCGCCGTGGCAAGCATCAACAGCAGGTAAGGAGCCGATTGCAGTGGCTGGTTTCTTTCTGCCCGATGTCTCAGGCCCTTTTCAAAGCGCGATGGCGGCAACGGTGTTGCCGCTGCAAGAGGATATTGATCCAGATCGTTTTATTCCCAGCAGCCGATCTGTTGCTTTTACAAAAGCCGCTTGGCAAGCCGCGGGGGGCTATCCAGAGTGGCTTGATTATTGCGAAGATGTGCTCTTTGATTTGGCTGTCAATGAGTTGTGCCCTGACCAACCCACGGCCTTCACCTGGGCACCCGATGCACTTGTTTACTTTCAACCGCGTTCGACGCTAGGCTCGTTTTGGAAGCAATACTATCGCTATGCGCGCGGTGATGGAAAAGCGGATCTATGGCCCAAGCGCCATGCGATCCGCTATTTTATTTATCTGGTCATGTTTCCTTCGCTGATCGGTCATGGGTTGTGGGGATTTTTTGCGCGCTGGCTTGGTTGGGCGGGATTGCTTGTAGGCATTGTCGCCTATTGCCGACGCCCCTGGCAGCGTTTGACTGTTGTGGGGCGCACGCTCTCTTGGGGTGAGTGGACACAAGCGGCACTCTGGGTGCCGATCCTGCGCGCTGTGGGGGATGGGGCGAAGATGGTGGGCTATCCTGTGGGACGTTGGTGGCGCTATCGTCATCGCGCACTCATGGCAATCCTTGATGCTGAGAAGGACGAGCGGAAGAGGGGAAGCAGCAGCGATGAACTTGTTGATCGACGGTCATAATTTAATTGGAGCCAACGTCTTTCGCGACATCCGTTTAAGTGATGAGGATGATGAGGCGAAATTGGTGATGCGGCTCAAGATATGGCAAAGCCGCGTGCGTGGGACGATGACCGTGATCTTTGATCGTGGGATTCCTGGTGGTATTGATGTAAAGATGGGGAGTGGTGGGGTGCAGGTGATCTTTGCCGCCTCTCCCGTTGAGGCGGATGATCTGATCCGGCGGCGATTGCGTAAGGCGAAAAAGGGGTTGACGTTGGTGACAAATGATGAAGCCTTGTTGCGCGAAGCGGCTGTCTATGGCGTGGCTACCTGGCGGGGCGAAGAATTTGCGCAGCACATGCGCCCGAAGGTTGCCGAAGTGCCGGAGGGGGGCATGGAAGCCGATGTGCAGCTGAGCAAGACGGAGGTTGATGAGTGGCTTGAACTCTTCAAGGCGCACCGTCTCGCCAGCAAAGGCCTGAAGAAACGTCCACCGGCGGCAGATTCACCCAAGCCTCCCCCTCCCGTAGATCTCGGTAAGCGCAATAAAAAGAGACGGTAAGCAACTATGGCAGATGATGCACCCAAAGCGGAACGGTTTGAGCGCCGCCAAGTTCCGGCAGACTTAATTGAGACCATCCCCGAAAATGGAGGGTTGTTTCATTGGATTTTGGCGTCGCCGATGTTGATATTTTTAGCCTGGACTTGGCTTGATCTCTTTGCCCACTTTAGCCCGATTTCCTTTTATTTGCTTGATGTGGTGCTGGGACTGATGATTTTTGCGTTGGTGGTTGTGCTGCCACTGGGAGTGGGTGCCTTTTATCTTGTCACGGCTGTCCCTGGATTGTTCAGCCATGCGGGTTGGGATCTTCAGCCGCTGGAGCCAGTGCGAGAGGCGGAGATGCACATGGTGCGCTATCGCTACCGGCAGCGTCGCCGCGCGGCAACTACTTGGGGCCAAACGTGGACACGTGCCGCGCAGGGGTGGGTCTATTTAGAAATTGCCGCCATTTTGGTGGGTGCAATATTGATGATCCCGCTTTTCTTTAGCGCAACGGAGTTTGGTTTCGGACAACCGTAGTGCTTTCTAGTAATCTTGCTTTTTGAGTACTGTTGGCGTACCTTGTTATTTCACTTGGTTATTTCACTTGGCCTGTACTTTGCCCTATTGTTATGTTTTGCTAGAAGTTTAGCAAGCATTGACGATGTACTGCCTTGTGATCATCTATATAAGCCCCTCTCACCATTTTTATAGAAGTGAACCAACGGTTTCAATTGCCAGGACTTTCTCGAAGCGGCCTAAAGGGATTGCAGCTTTAAGGGGTCTTGTTCCTCACTTTTGTTTAAGTTCGACTATCAATAGCTCTGCTTTCTTTTGTCAGTCTAACCTCAACCACAACCGTACAAGGGGGAGATGTGAAGATTACGGATTTGAAGTGTGCCGTGATTGGCTCTACGCCAGTAATTCGTATATTAACCGACGAAGGCATTGTCGGATACGGTCAGATTGAAGCCTCTAAGCCTTACCTCAAGAATCAAGTGCTCTTTTATAAGGAGTTTATCCTGGGCGCAGACCCCACAGATGTAGAGCGGGTGATGATGAAGATCCGCCGCATGGGAGCCTTTAAGCCGTGGGGATCTGCGGTGAGTGCCATCGAGGTTGCGCTGTGGGACATTGCTGGCAAGGCGGCAGGTGTGCCGATTTATAAGCTGCTGGGTGGCAAGGTGCGCGACAAGGTGCGGATTTACAATGGATCAATCCGCTTCCCCATGACTGGTTTTACACCAGATGATTATGCTGCGGATGTTGCGAGGATGAAGGCATCACCCGAGGGCTTTACGATTGTCAAGGAAGCAATTGCTTTTCATGGAGCCATGGCGCGTGAGGTTCCCGATTTCTATTATGGCGAACTCAACACAGGGGCGCGCTATCCAAATACGGGGATGCTGACGGAGCGCGGGCTAAGGCACATCATTGACTGTGTTGCGGCGATGAAGGATGTGTTGGGGGATGAGATTGGGTTGGCATTGGATGCTGGACCTGGCTTCACTGTGCCCGATGCGATCCGCTTGGCAAAGGCATTGGAGCCGTACAACATTATGTGGTTGGAGGATATGCTCACGGGCGATTACACGCCTTATGTGCAAGCGGATCTTTACCGTGAGGTACGCAATCATACGTCCACGCCACTCCACACAGGCGAGCAGATCTATCTGCGCCAGAATTTCCGCGAGTTGATTTCGACACAAGCTGTAAGTGTTGTCGGGCCAGATCCGCTGGATGTGGGTGGGATTGCTGAACTGAAGTGGATTGCCGAGTATGCCGACATGTACGGTGTGATGATGGCTCCACATGGCACGTTGGATGGGCTGATTGGGCTAGCCGCATTGGTGCAGGTGTCGGCAGCGTTGCCCCAAAATTACATCGCCTTCGAGTACCCATCAGGCTTTACCCCGTGGTGGAGTGATATCGTGGAAGGCTTGCCCGACCCGATTGTTAAAGATGGCTTTATTGATGTGTGGGATCGACCAGGGCTGGGGATTGATATTAATGCGGATAAGGCAAGCAAATATCTGCTTGCAGGTGACGAGGATTTCTTTGACTAAGGTTTAATCAGGCTTGCACTGATTTTACGACTGGTATTTTACAGGGGCCTCTTTGAAACCTATTGATGCGTTATTTGCGCATCTGATAGGTTTCAAAGAGGCCTTTGCTATTGACGCTTACCTAATAACTTTTAGCTGGTTTGCAGGGAAGGAGACGTCACATTCTTGCTTAACTTGTCACATGCAGACAAGAGTATGTTCTCGGTTGTTTCCCAGCCGATGCAAGCATCGGTGATGGAGACGCCATATTTTAGTTGCGAAGGATCCTTGGGGAAATCCTGTCGCCCTTCGAATAAGTGACTTTCCAACATCAAACCCATAATCTCGGTATTGCCGCTGGTGTACTGATCCAGCACGGAATCCCAAACAGTCACCTGTTGCTTGTGATCATATTTGGAATTTGCATGGCTACAGTCAACCATAATGCGATGATTCATGCCTTTGTCTTTTAGCAGTTTTGCTGTTGACTGGACATCTTCCGCCATGTAGTTGGGGCGCTCTCTTGAACCACGCAAGATGACGTGAACGTATTCGTTGCCCTTGGTTTCGACAATACAAGCGTTACCCGCATCGTTAACGCCAAAGAAAACATGGGGTTTGGTGGCTGTAATCAATGCATCCACTGCAACCTGAACGTTGCCATCTGGATTGTTCTTGAAGCCAACAGGCATGGAAAAGCCGCTCGCCATTGTGCGATGTACTTGTGATTCGGTGGTGCGCGCACCAACGGCAGACCAACAAATTAAATCTGCAACGTATTGTGGGGTAATGGGATCAACCATTTCCATGCCTGTGGGCATTCCAATATTCGTAATTGACAAAAGTAGGTTACGTGCTTTGGCCAGCCCTGTATTGATATCGACGCTGCCATCCAGATTGAAGTCATTGATAAAGCCCTTCCAGCCAATGTTGGTCCTGGGCTTTTCAAAATAGGTGCGCATGACAATACAGAGGTATTCTTTGGTCTGTTCGCGCAGAGCGTTTAACTTATGTGCATACTCCAAGGTTGACGCTTCGTCACTAATGGAGCAAGGACCTGCTACAACGAGCAGACGATTGTCCTCGCCATTCAAAATCCGTTCTATCTCGCGGCGTCCTTCAATGACCGTCTGCGTACTTTGCGTCGTAATGGGCAGATTGTGCTTCACTGTTTCGGGTGAATCCAATGTACTCATCCGTAGAACATTGATGTTTTCTGTGGCTTGCATAAATTCCTCTATTTTCTCCAAATGATTCTCTAAGTGATTCTCTAAGCGTATTGAACTGCTTAACTGCGTACTTTATTTGATCTGCCGTGATTCGGTATTTCGTGGGATGGTATGCCCTAGGGGCTTTTTGTCGTGATGGCAATTTGCTCCTTATACTCGTACCTCCTCGTACCTCCTCATACCTCCTCAGACCTCCTCATACCTCCTCATACCTCCTCATACCTGTACTTTGTCACACCTGTACCTTGGCACATCTTGGCACATCTTGGCACAGGTAATAAGGCTTCATGATCAGGAGACCTTTTTCGTTGCGTTGGATGGGGAGCGCAAATGCAAAGCGGTCTAACTGGGTGCAATAGGCTAAGTCCGTCGCTGGGTATTCTGCCCGCGTATCCTCTTGAAACAACTTTCCGGTGGGAGAAGCGCCGACACGAGCTAGATAGGGTGCCGGATCGGGTTGGGGCTGGGTAAGCAATGCTTCGATATAGTCGGCACAGGCAGCATCTTCATCGCCCTGTTGGGCACTGGGTGCGTCGGTGTGCCATGCGGTGATGACAAAGGTAACGATGGGGGGGGCGGCTTGTTTGAGATAGCGCGCCGTGGCCCCAGCACAGACAAAGCTTGCAGCTAGGATCGACTCTGCATTAATCGCGGTGATGACGCCGCGAGTGCCATTGCTGGTGCGTTGGATTAAACGATGTCCTGCGACAGCCCCATTGTCATAATGGGCGGGGGAATTGCTGAAGTCAAAGCCGGGAATGGGCGCGCCGCCTACTTCACCCATGAGCAGGGAACCTGGGAACTGATCGCGCAACGCAAAGGCTTGATCTGTTTCGCTGACCAGGATAATTTCTTTTGCGCCAGCACCAAAAGCATAACTTGCACTGGTGAAGGCGCGCAGGACGTCGATGACTACGGCAACACCTTTTGCTTGGGCAGAGTCTGCTAAACCGACACGCTGAAATTGCATGAAGTACCTTTTTTGAGCTGTGTAGAGGGGGTGAGCAGTTGTTCTTCTGGGGGTTTGACCTTCCTCCGAGCTTGAAGCTCCAAGGAAGGGGTAGGCCCTAATTGCGTGACTTGTGCTCGCGCTGCTCTTCTTTGGATCATTCTAGGCTGGTTGTGCCAGATGTGCGCCTGCTGCTAACTCTTCGCCCAGGGCACGTATGGCTGGGAGTGGGTCGGCAGCGCCCGCGGCTTTGACGAGCGCAGAACCGACGATTACGCCATCCGCGATCTGTGCAACGGCTGCGGCTTGTTCGCCTGTGCCAATGCCAAAACCGACAGCTAGGGGCAACTTGGTGTGGCGACGGACGCGCTGGATGAAGTTCGACAGGTCGGGCGGAAGCTCGGAGCGTGCGCCTGTGATACCTGTGACACTGACCAAATAGATGAAGCCTGTCGCATGTTGGGCGACAAACTTGATACGCGATTCGGTGCTTGTAGGTGCGAGCAGGAAGACGTTGGCGATGCCTGCCGCGCGGCAGGCGACGAGCAATTCGTCTGCCTCTTCGGGCGGCAGATCCGGCACAATAAGACCGTCGATGCCGGAGGTGACGCAATCCTCGACAAAACGCTCAATGCCGTAGGCAAAGAGGGGATTGTAGTAGGTCATGGCACAGAAAGGCGTTGTCACACCGCTGGCGCGCAATTCTTTGCACATGGCAAGACAGTCAGCCACGGTGGTGCCTTGCGTCAGTGCAGTGTAGGTCGCCGTTTGAACTGTTGGCCCGTCGGCGAGTGGATCGCTGTGGGGGATGCCAATTTCAAACAGGTCTGCCCCAACTTCTGCGAGCAATGTGATAATTTCGAGCGTGGCGGCGCGCGTCGGGTAGCCCATCGCCTGATAGGGCATGAAAGCCGCCTTCTTCCCGGCGGCGCGATTGGCAAAGACCGCGTTGATGCGTTCGACTCCGGTCATAAAGTTCTCCCGTGACTGATAGTTCCCTGTACGTGATGATGCGAAATCTGCCTGCTTGATTTATGCAGTGCCTAGGGTCTGCATGACCGTACCCAGGTCTTTGTCGCCGCGCCCGCTGAGGTTGACGAGAATGATTTCGTCTTTGCCCATTTGGGGCGCAAGTTCCATGACATAGCCAATGGCATGTGAGCTTTCCAGAGCGGGAATAATGCCTTCCAGATGGCAGAGCAGCTTGAAGCCCTCCATTGCCTGATCATCGGTGCAATAGGTGTACTCGGCGCGGCCTAGATCGCGCAGGAAGGCATGTTCAGGGCCAACGCTGGCGTAGTCGAGACCGGCGCTGATGCTGTGTGTCTCCGCAATTTGACCATCTTGGTCTTGCAGGACAAAGCTCTTTGTGCCTTGCAGAATGCCGAGTCGTCCCTTTTCTGGGTCGGCAAAGCGGGCGGCATGTTGACCGCTTTCAATGCCATGCCCTGCCGCTTCCACGCCGATCAGCCGCACTTGCTCATGCTCTAGAAAGGGGTGGAAGATGCCAATAGCATTGCTGCCGCCACCTACACAGGCGACGATTGCATTGGGCAGCCGTTTGGGGCCATCCTCGTCTTCACGCATCTGGTAGAGCGCCTCAAGTCCGATAATGCTTTGGAAATCGCGCACCATCGCTGGATAGGGATGAGGGCCTAGTGCGCTACCGAGCAGATAGTGGGTGGTGCGGACATTGGTTACCCAATCGCGGATGGCTTCGTTGATGGCATCCTTAAGGGTCTTGCTGCCACTCTCCACGCCGCGCACATCTGTACCCAAGAGGCGCATACGAAAGACATTGGGTTGTTGCCGCGCCATGTCTACTGTGCCCATGTAGACAATACACTCAAGACCGAGCAACGCCGCCACGGTTGCAGTGGCGACACCATGTTGCCCTGCTCCTGTTTCAGCAACAATGCGCGTCTTGCCCATTTTGCGCTTCATAAGCAACGCTTGGCCTAATGCGTTGTTGATTTTATGCGCGCCTGTGTGGGAGAGGTCTTCGCGCTTCAGGTAGATTTGCGCACCTCCCAAATGTTCGCTCAGGCGGCGGGCGTGGGTGATGGGCGTTTCGCGCCCGACAAAGGTGCGCTGGAGATAGGCCAATTCCTTGAGGAAGTCGGGATCACCGATTGCCTTGAGATATACTTCTTCCAGTTCTTCCAGGGCAGGCATTAAGGTTTCTGGAACGTATTTGCCGCCATAGGGGCCAAAGTGACCGTTTTCATCGGGATAGGCTCGGTAGTTAATCGCCTGTGATTTTGGTGTCGTCGTTGTGGGTGTAGCCAAGGGTCTTTTCCTTTACTCACTCAAAGGTGCTCACTCAAAGGGCTGGTTACTGACAGTCGTGTTGCTTCCCAAAAACGTCTTACTCTTGGGTAGTGGTGTGCAAAATTTATGCCTATGCACCAATCGCTTGGCGCATGATATCCACGGGCGGTGTGATGCCCGTCCAAAGCTCAAAGGCGATGACCCCCTGCCAGACTAACATGCCGATTCCGCCAATTGCGGTGGCCCCGTCTTTCTCTGCCTGGATCAATAATTGCGTTTTGCGCGGGTTATAGACCAGATCATAGACAGCTTGGTCTGTGCGAAAGGGTAACTCTGGCAACCAGGGCAGCCCCTCCACGTTGGGTGTCATGCCCAACGAGGTGCAATTCACAACTAGCGCAGAGTTTTGGCTAACACTGGATAGATCATCGGGCAGGGCGCAGGCTTGTAGCTGGCAGTTGGGCAACCTGGCTTGCAGTGACGCAACCAGTTCCTGTGCGCGCTCTTGTGTACGATTGGCAATGGTGATGGTCTTGGCTCCTGCGGTTGCCAACCCATAGACCACTGCACGCGCCGAACCTCCCGCACCTAAGATTAAGACATTTTTGCCTTGTGGGTCAACGTCGTTGTCGCGCAAGTCGGCGATGAAGCCAGGCGCATCGGTATTGTCGCCCACCAAACGCCCATCGGGTTGGACAATGATGGTATTGACCGCACCGATGGAAAGTGCCGCATCGGTTAGCTCATCTAGAAAGGGGATGACAGCTTGTTTGTGGGGTACGGTAACATTGGCTCCGCACAATCCCAGTGCCCGCAGACCAAGAACTGCCTCACCGATGCGAGGGGGCAGACCGACGGACACAGGCAAGGCGACGTAACGCCAATCTAGCTCCAAAGCTTCAAAGGCAGCATTGTGCATGAGTGGACTAACGCTGTGACCTGTGGGCCAACCGATTAGGCCGACGATGTTGGTTTTGCCCGTGATGGGTGTGCTACTGCTCATACTAGGAATCCTTACTTCATCTAAACGAACTTAAAACACGAAATTTAAAATGTGAGTTTGAGATACTTAAACGTGCAGTGCCTCTGTGGGTGTGCCTTGAATTTCCAGATCCGCACCTAGGGCTTGCAGCGTGGATTCAAAGCCAGGGAAACTGTCGGCAGTCACATCGGCTCCGTAAACCGTGGTCGGGCCGTGCGCTGCCAGTGCCGCAACCGCGGTTGCCATTGCCAAACGATGGTCGCCCTGGCTCTCGACCGGACCCCCCATGAGCCGGGTTGGGCCTTCGACAATAAAGCCGTCGGGGGTGGGTTCAATGTTGACGCCCATCTTGCGTAATTCGGCGACGGTGGAGGCAATGCGGTCAGTCTCTTTGACCCGCAGTTCGCCAGCGTCTTTGACGAGTGTGCGACCGTGAGCTTGAGAGGCGGCAACTGCGAGAACAGGTAGTTCATCGATCATGGTGACAATCTGTTCGCCACCAAAGGTGGAGCCACGCAACTCGGCATATTGAATTTCGAGGTCTGCCACTGGTTCGCCCGACTGATCACGCTGGTTACGATATTCGATATTCGCACCCATTTCGATCAGCGCGTCCACAATGCCGGTACGGGTGGGGTTGACGCCGACGCCTGTGATGGTTATGCGACTGTTGGGGACAATGGTGGCAGCGACAAGCAAGAAGGCTGCGGAAGAGATGTCGCCGGGAACGTCAATTTCTATCGGGTTCAGTTCATTGTCGGGACGCTCACTGTGGATGGTGTTGCCATAGACGGAAATGGGCGCGCCCATGGCGGTTAACATGCGCTCGGTGTGGTCGCGGGCAGGGCCGGGTTGGCGCAGTATGGTGAGTCCCTGTGCATACATCGCTGCCAAAAGCAGACAGCTTTTAACTTGGGCGCTGGCAACAGGCATGGCGTAATCCATGCCACGCAAGAGTGTGCCACCAATGCCCAACGGTGCATAGTTGCCTTCTTGACGACCGACGATGACTGCACCCATTTGACGCAAGGGTTTCACGATGCGTGCCATTGGGCGGCGGCGGATTTGCGCTGTGCCTGTGAGGAAACTGGTAAACTTTTGCCCTGCCAGCAGACCGCTCATGAGGCGAATGGTTGTGCCAGAATTGCCGCAATTTAGAAACTCTGCGGGTTCCTGCAACCCGTTGAGGCCGCGCCCATGAACGACTAATTCGGTGGGAGAGCGTTCTTCAATTTTCACGCCAAGGCCGCGCATGACATCAATGGTGGCTCGACAGTCGCCCCCATCGAGAAAGCCGCGTACGGTGCTGACGCCGTTGGCAAGGGCAGAGAACATCACAGCGCGATGGCTGATCGATTTATCACCAGGCACATGACAGTGCCCAGAGAGGCGGTGACCGCCGGTAATTTGTAAGTGGGTCATAATGCTCTACTTTGGCCTCGTAAATTTGCCCTGTGAGATTGAACCGAATGTAAAAAAGATAGAACTTAGGAACGCTTTGGTTTCCATTGCGCACGTGCGGCCTGTGAGATTGCCAGTTTAGCGGCAAGAGCCGCCTCATCGTTGGCTTCTAGCAGGGTGCGCAAGGCGCTTAACTGCTCAATGTAATTATCCAATTGATCCAAGACAGCGGGTTGGTTGGTCATTAAAATATCCAGAAACATACGTGTGTCGCTGGCTGCGACGCGGCTTGTATCGCGAAAGCCACCTGCGGCTAATCCCCATACGTCGGGATTCGCTTTGCCCACCTCAAGCGTTGTATGAACTAAGGCACTGGCGGCCAGAAAGGGCAGATGGCTAATGGCTGCCACAAGACGATCATGGCGGTCTGGTGGCAGGACGACCGGAAGTGCGCCCACCGCTTCAACCAACTCGGTTGCCAACGCCACTGTATCTGCGGTCGTACGGGGCAGCGGCGTTAAGACCCAGGTGGCATTGTGATAGAGATTTGCCTCGGCAGCTTCAAAGCCAGCCGTCTCTTTGCCCGTCATTGGATGCCCCCCGATGGGCTGAACGTGTATGGGCAAGGCATCCAAGGCCGCACAGATTTCACCTTTTGTGCTGCCCATATCCATGACGATTGTCCCGGGCCAGAGTGTAGGTGCGATCTCGTTGACCTGGTCAACGATGGTGCGAACAGGCGTCGCCAGAATCACAATATCTGCTCCCATGACACCTGTTTGTAAATCATTGGTCACCAAATCTACCGCTCCGGCGAAGAAGGCATCCAGCACAGTTGTCGTGCGGCGGGCTACGCCGCGCACTTCGCGGCATAAATTATTCTCTGTCAAATCCATTGCCAAACTGGCACCCATGAGGCCCAGTCCAACAATGGCAACACGACAATCAGCGAGGCGTTTCCTCATTCAGCTCTCTCCAGCAGCACCGGCTTGTGGGTGCATTGTGCGGCATGATAGCAATGGGTTTAGAGTGAGCGACCTATGGCTTCCGCCACTGGACGAAGCGCTTGCATCATCTTGGCAAACCGTTCCAGCGTCAGGCTTTGCGCACCGTCACTCTGTGCCCGGGAGGGGTTGGGATGCACCTCGACCATGATGGCATCTGCGCCAGCCGCAACGGCAGCCAGGGCAATGGGCGTGACCAAGTTCCATTTCCCGGTTCCATGCGCTGGGTCAGCAATCACGGGTAAATGGGTCAATTCCTTGAGCACGGGAATGGCATTAATATCAAAAGTGAAGCGAGTGGCAGTTTCAAAGGTGCGAATTCCACGCTCGCCGACC
This sequence comes from Anaerolineae bacterium, assembly GCA_038324715.1. Taxonomy (GTDB): domain Bacteria; phylum Chloroflexota; class Anaerolineae; order Caldilineales; family Caldilineaceae; genus QEUY01. The sequence goes on from JBBQIG010000023.1 coordinate 16,052, forward strand.
ATGACCTGCATGTTGCCACCTGCCAAAATGTATTCCGCACTCATGAGCAACTCTTGAATGGTACTGCTTATGCCACGCTTGAGGAAAATCGGCTTGTGCGTTTTTCCAAGCGCCTTGAGTAATGAATAGTTTTGAGTGTTGCGTGCACCCACTTGCAAAATGTCGGCGTAGTCAGCGATCAGGTCGATCTCATCGGCGCTCATCACTTCGGTGATGATGGGCAGACCGGTTTGTTCGCGTGCTTCGGCAAGATAGCGCAGACCTTCTTCGCCCATGCCCTGAAAGCTGTAGGGGCTGCTGCGCGGTTTGAATGCACCACCACGCAGAACCGATCCCCCAGCTTCTTTAACCGCATGCGCAGTCTCTAAGATCATCTCGCGGCTTTCAACGCTACAGGGTCCTGCCATGACAACGACTTTGTTGCCACCGATCTCCACGTCCTTGAGATTGATGACGGAGTTCTCTGGGCTGAAGTCACGGCTGGCAACTTTGTAGGGCTGCATGACGCGCATGGTCTTTTCAACTTCATCCATGGCCTCAAAGGTGCCTGTATGTAATTTGTGTTCATCGGCCCCGATGATGCCAATGATGACGCGCGCTTCGCCACGACTGAGATGGACTTTGTAGCCTAATTCTTCTATCCGCTTGACGACTGCTTCGATGCTCTTATGGGCAGCGTGCTGTTGCATTACGATAATCATGGGTCTGTCCTTGATCGTCCAGTGATCGTTCAGTCGTGCTTGTTGAGATCTTTTGGGACTTGTGCGGTTAGTCCTCTTGGTGGGAAACCTTCCTCGGAGCCACCCAAAGGGTTCCCGGCTCCAAGGAAGGGGTGATTCTGCGCGCGTGAGTTCTAGCTTAGGCGGCGACTCGTTCGCCTTTGCCAAGGGGTGGCGCAACCTTGCGGTCAACTGCTTCGGCGATGCGACGCAGGCTGATGACGAGATTGGCAAATTCTTTCATGTCGATGCTCTGGCGACCATCACTGAGCGCCTTGTCGGGGTCAGGATGCACCTCTAAAATGAGGGCATCGGCTCCGGCGGCGACTGATGCGCGGCTCATGGCAGAGACATACTCACGATAGCCTGTGCCGTGGGAGGGATCCGCTACGACTGGCAGATGGCTACGTTGCTTGACGACAGGCACGGCATTGAGGTCAAAGGTGTTGCGGGTGGCCGTCTCATAGGTGCGGATACCGCGTTCGCAGAGCATGACGTTGGTGTTGCCGTTACTCACAATGTATTCGGCGCACATCAGCCATTCCTCAATGGTTCCACTCATGCCACGCTTGAGCATGACAGGACGATCTACCTTGCCGACTGCTTGCAGCAGACCGTAGTTCTGCATGTTGCGTGCGCCGATCTGAAGAATGTCGGTGTACTCAGCCACGGCGGGCAATGATTCCACGGTCATGACCTCGGTGATGATGGGCAAGCCGGTGGCTTCACGGGCTTCGGCTAGGTATTCTAGCCCCTTCACGCCGAAACCCTGGAAGCTGTATGGGCTTGTACGTGGCTTGTAGGCTCCGCCGCGCAGGATATGTCCACCAGCTTCTTTGACGGCGTGAGCGTGCTCGATGATCTGCTCGCGTCCCTCAACGCTACAGGGGCCTGCCATGATAACAATCTCTGGCCCACCGATACGCACAGTGCCGACTTCGATAATGGTATCATGGGGACGAGCGCTGCGGCTGCTCAGTTTGTATGGCTCTTGAATGCGCATGGTCTCTGCGACACTATCCATGGCGTTGAAAGTCTCACGACTGACACGAGTGAGGTCGCCGACTAATGCGACAACGGTGCGGTTTTCGCCAAAAATGGTATGGGTCTGTACCCCCAATGATTCAGCCCTGCTAACGACAGTCTGAATATCCTCTTTTGTCGCGTTGGGTTTCATGATGACGATCATGGTTTTGTTTCCTTTTTCTCTATTCCTTCAAAACTTCGCGTTCAAATATTCTTTGTGCGAAAAATTGTTTGTTCAGATCTGCAAGCTAGATTTGCAACGATTGTGCCTGGGCGGTCACTTCTTCTTGGGTAACGGTGGCTGCTGGATAGGAGCCAAGTAA
>JBBQIG010000024.1:0-17778 GCA_038324715.1 Anaerolineae bacterium
GATTACAGTAAGCAATTATGCAAGAGAGGTACATGAACTTGAACTGTATAAACTTGACCTGTATAAACTTGAACTCTACAAATTTGAACGGTATAAACCGCACTCTGCTTGTACTCATGTTGCTGAAGCAAGATTACTGAAAAACGATCACCCAATAAAGAACGGATCGCCGTGGATAGGGGCATGATGGAAGCCAAGTCTATTGATTTAGAAAAGATGATCGAGTTTACCCAGGCATTGATACAACGCCCCAGTTTGAGTGGTGAAGAAGCTGATGTGGCGCAACGAGTTGTGGCGGAGATGCAGGCGCTCGGTTTTGACGAGGTGATGGTGGATGAAAATGGTAGTGTGATCGGTATCATCGAAGGTGCGCTGGCTGGCAAGACATTGCTTCTGGATGCCCATATTGATACGGTGGGCGTTGCCGAAGGGGTGGCATGGAATTATTCGCCTTTTGTGATGAGCAGTTGAATATTTCAAACCTCAATTGCAATTTGCATTGATTGATATTGCATGTAGTCAATATAACCTTCCTCGAAGCTCCGAGCTTCGAGGAAGGTGTCGGGCGAGTTGTTGCGTTTGCAGCTATAAAGCAGAGTGCCCAGCCTTTTTTCTGACTGGGCACTCTGGGTATTTATACTAGATTGTAACCCTACTGTGTGGCTTCCTCTGCGGGGGGAGGTAGCTCTATGTTGGGTGGTAGTTCTTCCTCCGCACCGGCACTGGCGGCAGTCGCTATTGGTGTCCAAGTAGGCGTTGGCCCATCCGCAGGGGCTTCTTCTACCGGTGGTTCGATCACTGGCACCGGTGTATTGGGCAGAGGAGTCGGCGCTTCTGTTGGTGTCTCTAGTGGCACCTCCGTTGGCGTCTCCGTTGGAGGTGGCTCAACGGGCGGTGCTACAGGTGTATCTGCAGGTGGCACCACTGTGGTCTGTGTAGGCAACGGCGTCTCTGCGGGCAACTCTGTCGGCAACTCCGCGGGCAACGGCGTGAACGTTGGCATGAGGGTTTCTGTTGGCACTTCGACTGGCGGCAATGGCGTCCAGGTCGGCGATGGTTTTGGCGTGGGTTCGGTGGCGGCGACAAAGACACGCACGCGCTGTTCAAAGGCGGCTCCATTTTCGCCAACCACCAAGAGGCGAATTGTGTGCGGCCCTTCTTCTAAATCACGCGTATCCCAGTCACCCAGGAAGCCATCGAGAACAGGCGCACCATGTGGCCCGCTGAAGGGTGCGCTAAACGCGCCGGGATCGTGGCTGACGCCATATTGTAATTCAAAGCTGCGAAAGCCTGGTGCATTGGCTGAGCCATAAATCGGCACAATGCCATTAACGACCTCGCCTTCGACTGGCTGGCGAATAAAGAGTTCAGGTTGGAACTCAAAGACATCATCCGGGCTGGCAGGGGGCTGGGGAATGCCATGCTCTTCGGCCCAGCGTCGCCACGGTTCTGGATAGACCTTGAAGGCTTTTTCTTCAATGGCATCACGCGGTGTGAATTCATTGGCAAGTTGCCCGGTGTTGCGGTCAAAGCGCACAATCTGATAGAGATCGCGATCCGCGGGCAGGGGCGGACGATCTTCGGCAAACCAGCGCGTGCGACGTTCGGGGCACGCTTCGCTGGGTAGGGTGCCTGTGTCGGCACAGATCTCAAATTGGCGCACTCCAGGCGGCGGAATGAATTGCTCCACAGGTTGATCGGCGTGAGCATAGGTCATAAACTCACTCCAGATAGGCCCTGCGCCGCTGACACCAGAGATGTCGCGCATCTCACTGTTGTTGGCATTGCCAATCCAGACGCCTGTGATTAACTGGGGCGTATAGCCCAGGGTCAAGTTGTCACGAAAGTCGTTGGTCGTGCCGGTCTTGACCGCAGCAGGGCGGTTCAACTGCAAAACCGAGTTGGTTCCAAAGGAAGAGGCACGTGCCTCATTGTCACTGAGTATGTCGGTAATTAAGAAGGCGTCAACAGGATTCACCACCTGCTCTCCACTGACGACGCCAGCTGGGTAACAGGGAATTCCGGCACTTTGATCACACAAGACATTGCCTTGACTGTCCGTAACTTTGAGAATGGCAACGGGCGGTATGCTTCTGCCACCATTGGCTAGGACTGCAAAGGCTCCGGTCATTTCCATCAGGGGGACTTCACCCCCGCCCAAGCTCAAACTCAATCCATAATCAGGACGATTGAGTGTTGTGATGCCCATGCGTTGGGCCAATTCCACGAAATCAGGTATTTCAACAGTTTGCAACGCACGCACGGCAGGAATGTTATAGGAGTTTGCCAGGGCGGTGCGAACGGTGACTAAGCCATGCTCGCGCAGGTCATAGTTGGTGGGACGATAGGGCGGGTTGACCCCGTCTGGGAAGTTCTCTTCCATATCTGCGATGAGCGTGCCCGGTGTCCAACGTTCGTCTACGGGTTTTTCGGGCTGCTCGAATGCTGCCAGATAGACCAGCGGCTTGATCGAACTACCAGGCTGGCGTGGGGCCAATGCCATGTTGACTTGGCCGTCGATTTCGACGTTGTCAAAGTCGGCACTGCCGACAAATGCGACAATTTCGCCTGTGCCGGGGGTAATTGCCACCAGTGCACCATTTGATACGTTGCGATCTGCCAGCCGCGCCACCTGATCCGCCACAATTCGTTCGGCGGCGTCTTGCAAGTCTGGATCCAGTGTGGTGGTTACTTCCAACCCCAATTTGTAGATGCTTTCGGTATCGATTATGCCGTCAAGCTGTTCTAGCTGCTGGCGCACATAGAGCGTAAAGTGGGGGTGCTCCATGTCAAACTTTAATGGCGCATAGGTCAGGGGTTCCAACCACGCTGCATCGGCTTCCGCGGTCGTAATGTAACCTGCTTCTACCATGAGCGACAGCACGACTGATTGGCGATTTTTGGCCCGTTCGGGTTGGGTATAGGGATCGTAATAGGCGGGAAGCTGGGGCAGACCTGCCAGGAGCGACGCCTCACCCAAGGTGAGTTCATTTGCATCTTTGTCGAAATAGGTGTGAGCCGCCGCATCGATGCCATAAGCGAGGCTGCCATAGTAGACTTCGTTGAGATAAATCTCAAGGATTTGCTCTTTGGTATATTGACGGCTGACCTCTGAGGAGAGGATTGCTTCTTTAACCTTACGCGTAATCGTCTGTTCTGATGAGAGAAAGACCATCTTGACCAATTGCTGTGGAATGGTCGATGCACCCGATACGATATCCCGTTCTAAGACGGCGTAATAGAGCGCACGCAGAAGCGCGATGGGGTCAACGCCGCGGTGGGCGTAAAAGTTAGCGTCCTCTGTGGCGACTGTTGCTTGCAACAGATAGGGCGATATTTGATGGATGGGTACGACTGTCCGGCGTCCCGCGTTAGGGTCAAAGGCTTCGGTGAGCAGGTTGCCTTCGCGATCGACGATGCGCAGACTTTGGAAGTCGCTTGCACCTGCTGCCAGTGTTTCCGCATCGGGCAGGGGGGCTGCAATGGCGGCATAGGTGATCAGCCCCATACCGAGTCCAAAAAATGCCAGGAGTACAAAGACAAGCATTCCTCGCCAAAAGCCACGCATAAAGGTGGGGCGATTTGCCGCGGAGACTGGGCGGCGCGAGCTTGCAGGACGAACCTTGGGCGCACCAGTCGCCGCCGGTGTGGCTGGCACAGTGGGCTTCGTGGGTGTAGAGGGTTTATTGTTCTTGCGTGGTTCACGCGGTTGTAAATCAAAACGTCCCATAAAATTTTATCTCGATGAAATCTTTCACAAATAAGTATCTATACACTCTTCTCGCAACTTTCCAGGAAGCTCCGAGCTTCCTGGAAAGTTGCGAGCATGTCTTTGTGAGGCACTTAGGGCCATGACCACGGCAGCGTGTTTTGATAGATCCATGCCGCCGTGTGTAGCGCCTGCAATGCCAGCAAGGGGGCAAAGCCCGCCAACATTGTACGATTGTCTAGCTTGGCACGGGCAACAGATACCAGCCAGAGCGTCGTAGGAATCCAGGCTAGACTGAATAGATCCCAATCACGTTGCCCGCCATAATCTGGATTCCAGATTGTGATCAACAGGAGATACGCCAGCGCAGCCACCATGAGAAAACGGCTTGTTTCCAGTTGGTTTATTAACGCACTGTATCTTACTTTGCGCCATAAGCCTAGACTACTCCTGCCTAGTCCGATCCTGCCTAGCCCAATCCAGAGTAGACTCGGCAAGACCACTGGCGCAACCAGCAACATTTGGTTGAGCAGATCGCGCAGGTGGAGCCAACTCAGTAGGGTATACGCTTCCCAACGTGTGCGAGTTGCCCACAAAGGCACAAACCAAGAAGCATCTCCCCCGCCAGGGCGATCTGTGGTCAAGAGGGCTTGCAGCCCATGTCCGCCTGCCTCCATCAGCCAAATTGTGCCACCGACTGCGAGTAGCAGCGGAAATGCGATTTCTATAACGATGCGTGGCCCTGTTTTGGTTCCCTGTTGCCACCTGATCCACCCAATATAAAGCAATGCCGGGCCAAGAATGGCTGTGCTAGGATGGGTGGCATTGGTGATGCCCAGCACGAGTGCCGCCAGCCATAGTGGACTGCGTCCCTGTAGCACGCGTCGCCCCAACCAGAGAAAGGCCAAGATGCCCGCGGTGGCGAAGGAGTAATTCTCCACATAACCAAAGAAAAGCTGCATCAGCCCCAAGGAAGCCATCAAGCCAAAGGTGAGCCAACTCGGTGCAAAGTCATGGTCGGCGGCGAGTTGCAGCAACAGCCAAAGGTAGAGCGCACCTGCCAGCGGACTCAGCAAATAATAGACGGGCATGGCATCTTGCCAGTTCCGTTCTGTGCCGAGGGCCAACCACAGCTGGCTGTGCAGAAAGACGTCTAGGGGTGCTTGCCAGGAGTGGGTGAGGCGCAAGGCTGGATCGGGCCACGCAATGGCTTGGGAGAGGATGTAGGCATCCCCCCAGCGTGTATGGACGATGGGAAAGGCGAAGAAGGCAACGATTAAGAGTGCGCTGATTAGGTACAGCCAGCCTAGTGCCCCGCGCCTTAAAGTTGATCGGGAAGTTGGCTGGTCAGGCGTTGCGCTAGATGGTGCATCAAGCAGTAAACGCCATCCCCAAACCATTGTCGCCAGCACCACACCAACCCCTATAGAAAACCAAAGCGTTGGCAGATAGGTTACAGGCCAAAGACCCCACCAAGTCGATTCTGCATCGGTTGGGGTGGGCATGGCTCCTGGCGTGGAGGGTAGCGCTCGCACGTAGAAGAAAAGCGCCAAAAGCAGGAGTGCTATTGCATGTAGACCTGCCACCATCACATAGGCACTTGTGCCTTGTGATGGTGAGGCTGCGCGTTCCTTTAAGATGCCCTTGGTCATCACGCCTTGGAGGTCGTCAATTTGGCGGTGAACCAATCGAGGTTGCGTTGGATGGCGTCGGCTAAAAGGTGTGGCTCTGTGATGGCATGACCCTGGCGCGGGTAGATGAACATTTCGACAGGAACGTTGCGCCGTTCTAACGCCATATAATATTGTAAGCCCTGCTCTAATGGCACACGTTCATCGGCGTCACCATGTTGAATGATGGCGGGGGTGTTGCCCTTATGCGCTTGGAAGAGGGGGCTGCGCTCGATCATCAAGTCAGTGCTTTCCCAGATTTCGCCACCAAAGAAGCCGGGGATAAAGCTGGGAATATCGGCAGTGCCTATAAAACTGATCAAGTTGGTGACAGGCGCGCCAATCGAAGCGGCGACAAAGCGATCTGTTTGGGTGATTGCCCAACTGCTCATAAAGCCGCCATAGCTCCAACCGCAAATGCCCAGGCGTTCAGGGTCGGCAATGCCTTCTTCAATGAGCAAATCCACGCCCTGCATTAGGTCGCGGAAATCGCCACCACCCCAATCTTGCATGTTGGCAAAGCGAAAGTTTTTGCCATAGCCACCGGAACCTCGCGGGTTGCAACGTAAAACGGCAATACCCCGTTCACAAAGTGCTGCCGGTGTGTAATAGTAGGGTGTTCCCGCAAATTGGCGCTGAAAGATGCTCATTGGCCCACCGTGAATGTGCAGCAGCAAGGGCAATTTATCACCTTGCTTGGGGTCAACTTGAGCGGGAAGATAAAGTACGCCTTCAATCTCAAAGCCATCGGCTGTCTGCCACTGGAACACGCGCGTTTGGGGCAAAGCACCAGATGGATAATCGCGGGCGTGGGGTTGGGCAATGGGTTGTAGGCTGGTTGCCGCCGCAGTTGGGGCAGTCAGTTCTAGGGCATAGAGCGCTTGAGGTCTGTCAAGGTTTTCTTCTACAAAAACCATGCGTCCCTGCTCATTGACATCTGTTGCCGTGATCAGGCCTTCGGATGTGTAAAGAGGCTGGGACGCGCTACCGTCAATGGGCAGCGCAAAGATGGCACTGCTTAGGCCGTTTTCCCCTTGGGCATAGACAAAGTTGCTGTCAGGTGACCAGCCAAGCACAGTGGGTTGATCATCCACCACATCGTGAAGCGGCTTTGACGCACCACCCTCTACAGGAAACTCTACAGGAAAGAGGTGGATGCGGCAGGCATAGGGCCATTGATTGTTCTCATGCCCTACCTCACAGGCAATCCATTTACCATCGGGAGAGTAGGCCAAGTCGCTTTCCCATGAAGAGACGATGCCACGGTCTGTGAGTGTGGGTAATTCACCAGAGGAGAGTTTTGTGAATTTTGTGGATGTGGATACAGTCGCCAAGCGCGCTTCGGGCCAAGAGTCAATGTAGGGTGTAGGACGGTGCATGAAGGCGATTTCTGCGCTATCGGGTCGCCAATCAAAGGCGACTACATGCAAGCGACCGCCAGTGAGCGCACGCGCTTCCGTCAATGATTCCGGCTGATAGCGCGCATCAACCACAAAGAGGTGTGTAAAGTTATAATCGACGCGCCAACGGCGGGTGTCATCTTTGACCATGCGACGTGCTTCTAACGCATCATCCCAAGGCACAGTCAGCAAGGCTATACGCTGGGAGTCGGGACTCCATCGGAAGGTGGTCACGGCATGGCGAATGTTGTTGGCAACACCTGTTAAAGGCCACGGCTCACCCCCTTCAGCGGGCATCACCCAGATTCCCATCTTGCCCGTGTCCGTGCTGGGGCGGAAAAAGGCAATCTGCTTGCCGTCGGGACTCCAGCGCGGCTGTGCCGCGGTTTCTCGGTTGGTTAGCGCACGCGGGGCTGGATCACCCTGCAGATTCGCAAGATAGGTGGTGTGACGGAATTCGCTGCCACTTTCCCCATAGTGGGGACGGCGCACTGTGTAAAGCGCCTGTTGACCATTGGGGGAAAGTGCCACATGCTCGATCAGGGGGTAATGAAGCAGATTTTGGGCTGTCCACGTGGTCTTTGCCGTAATGCTGGGTTGTGTAGCGTTCAAGGCTCTCTCTTTATGGGTAGACTTATGGGATGGGTGACTTATGGGATGGGTAGACTAATTTTGTTCCAGGAGTCGTCGAAAACTGCGTAACCCAAACCAACTGCACAACAGGACAAAGAGCAGTAGCACGCCCAAGTTGAGCCAGCTTGGCAGAGTGCCCACACCAAAGAGCGATTGGCGTAGCCCATCCACCACATAGGTGGTGGGATTGAGATAGGCAAAAATACGCATCCAGAGTGGCATGGTTGTTAAGGGATAGAGCGCATTGCTCAAGAAGAGCAGTGGCAGATTGAGCACAAAGAGCAGCATGTGATAAGCGCCGGTTGAGCGGCTGCGGACAGCAACACCATTGCTAAAGCCAACAAAGGCGAAAGTGTAGAGGAAGAGGTAGATGAGCGCGCTGATGATTCCAGTTACGCCACCTGTGATACGTGCTCCCAAGATGACTGCCAGGAGCAAGATGATGACGGATTGGATCAAACTCTTGACTAAGCCACTGCCTGTGGATGCGAGGAGAATGCTCATGCGCGGAATGGGGGCGATGAAATATTCTTTGATAATCCCCTTGATCTTCTCCTCGAGCAGAGTCATGCCGCTATTGACTGCGCCGCTGAGCGCGGTGAGGGCAATGATGCCAGGGGTAATGAAGGCTAGATAACTGGTGCCTCCCACCATCTCCATATTCACCACGCGTTCCATACCCAGGCCAAAGGTGGCAACCCAGAGTAGAGGCCAAGCTAATGTACCACCGATTTCCATACGATCGGTACGGAATTTGTATAAGTGTTTGCTAAAGATAACCCAGGCTCCACGCCACAATTCGCGCCAAGCCGCGTGGGGCGCTGTGCGCGTGTAGGCCACGGATTCAAGATGACTCTGCATAGATCCTCCCAATGAAATAGTTTCTTGCGCTAGTTTACCCAAGCCGCACCTAAAAGGCGAAAAGCGAACTGGTTGCATTCGTTGACAATATCGTGTAAAGTGCTTTTGTTCCAAGATAACTTCTTGTTTATCTCCCACTTAACCTATCCTTTATATTCCTTTTTACATTCCTTTTGTGTCACCGACCTTGCAAACCCTTGCAAATAACCTGTTCCAATCTACCTGAGGGTTATTTTGATACACAGGTTCGATCGTGCTTAGGATGGTGCAGGTCGGCATCATTCTGTTATCTGTGCTGTTATCTGTGGCGATATCAAGCACTCACGGTGATCATTGATCATTCGCGGTATATGTATGCAACTCTTTACCTGCAAGGTCATTGAATTGAGATTAATGTGCTGCAACAATAGAAGCATGAAGGACCCTAGGGGTTGGGGTGCAGACTTTTTGAAGCACGTGATGTAGTATCCAATTTGCATGTGAAAATTTGCGCGATTGAAAAGCTGACTGTTATAATCAGCCGCAACTGTAGGCTTCCCTCTGCTCAAGCCGCAGGGAGAAACAACTATGGCAACTTCGAGAATTAATTGGCGAAAGCTTATGCAGCCTTTTGCCGGGGTACTGGTTCTACCATGTGTCTTGGCAATTCTGATAGATTTTCTGATGGGATGGTTTCCAATTGTTACGATTGTTGCCCTCATCATTTGTTTTCCGACAGCAGGATACTTGCTCAACCGGGTGACAATGCAGGAGTTGAATCGGGTCATTGATGAAATTGCCCCAGCGTCATTCCCAGAAGTTGAGTTGTCTGAAGTTGAAATATCTGAAGTAGAAGTGGCAGAAAAGCACCAGCAGAAAACACAGGAAATCCTGTCGTAAGATTTAGTTCTTTATTGTTGATTAAAAAACCATTCAAAAGAATCTGGCAGCAGCATGTATGCTGCCTATACCCCAAAAGGGAGTCGCAAGCATGGAATCCGTCCAGAACTTTTTTAGGAACTTCTGGGAGAAGTTCAAGGCTTGGATCGATGCCAATCCACGCCGGGCTGCAATTTGGGCCGCTGCTATTGTACTTTTTATCATCGGTCTTTTTCTCCCCGTCGATTCTCCCCATGTTGCTTTATCGGGCGAAGCGCTCTTTTCTGATGGCCCAGCCTGGTTTACTAATTCTCTGCTAACCACATTCATTGTCGACATTCTCTTGATTGTGGGAGCCGTCTTGGCTACATTTCGTATGAGTCTTGTGCCGAAGGGCTGGCAGAACTTTATGGAGATGGTAGTCGAATACCTGTATAGCCTGAGCGAAAGTGTGGCAGGTGCAAGGGCGCGTCAGTTTTTCCCTTGGGTTGCGACGCTCTTCTTCTTTGTGCTTGTTTCTAACTATTCAGGGTTGATTCCTGGTGTGGGTAGCATTGGCTATTATCACGAGGACGTATATCATGCTAGCGGTGGTAGTAACGTAGGCATCACCCAAAATGCAGGCCCTGATGACACGGCTGTAGTGGATCAGCAACTGTCCATGACCAATGGAAATCTGACCTTCCAGCCGATTGCGAATGTGATTGCGCCACTTCCACAAGTTGAGGAAGAACACGAAGAAGTTGTTGTTGGCGAGGAAGAAGATTATGCGGTCTTTATACCTCTCTTTCGTGCACCGAGCGCCGACCTCAACATGACCTTTGCTTTGGCAATCACAACTGTGCTTGCTGTGCAGTACTGGGGTGTGCGTACCTTGGGGGGGAGCTACTTTAAGAAGTTCATCAATACCAGTGGCACGGGTATGATGAAAGGCATTAACATCTTTGTGGGTGTGCTGGAAATCATCTCTGAAATTTCCCGTATTCTCGCCTTTGGCTTTCGTCTCTTTGGCAATATTTTTGCGGGTGAGATTGTGCTTGCCACAATGGCCTTCTTGATTGCCTTCTTCCTGCCGCTGCCCTTCTATATCTTAGAGCTCTTTGTTGGTTTGGTGCAGGCCGTCGTGTTCATGATGTTGGCTTTGGTCTTCTTCACCATGTCGACCATTAGCCACGAGCATCACGATGAGCACGCAACTCATGAAGAGCACCTAACTGAGGTTGGTCCCCAGGATACCCCTGAGCCAATCCCTTCCACGACTGAGAGTGCGCGTGAGGGTGCCCAAGTGGGGGTTCACTAAGCTCTATCCTGTTTGCACCATACTGGTTGCACTGACTTGTTTTCACTGGCGCACTTATGCGTCTTGAAGTAGTTTCTATTCTGAAACATTATTTACATAACTCTTTTCGCAGAACTAAGGAGATTTAAAATGGATTTTGAGGCCGCACAGCAACTAGGCGCTGCCCTTGCAATTGGTCTTGGCACAATTGGCCCAGGCATTGGCATTGGTTTGATCGGTTCAAAAGCGATGGAAGCAATGGGTCGCAACCCTGAAGTTGCTGGCACCGTGCAGACTAACATGATTTTGGCAATTGCATTCGCCGAATCTATGGGTATCTTTGCCCTGGTTATTGCGCTGTTGCTACTGTTCGTCTAGTCACCGCTCTTCGTCGAAACAAGCGGTCATCTGCGGCGAATAGGCTCTCTTCCTAACAAGTGGGAGGAGGGCAAGAATCGCTGGGGATCGCACAGTTAGTCTCAAAGGGAGGCTCACCTTGGATCAACTTGGTATTACACTTCCCCTTCTTCTATCACAGATCTTTAACTTTGCTCTGCTGATTCTCATCTTGCGCCTGACTCTTTATGAGCCAGTGTTAAAGATGTTGGACCAGCGCAGAGAGCGCATTGCAGAGAGTATGCGTGACGCAGAGCGGGTTTCTGCTGCTGCTCAAGAGGCTGAGGTCGATAAGACGAAGGTTTTGGATGCCGCTCGGCGTGAGGCGCAAGAGATTCGCTCTCAAGCTGCCCGCGATGCGGAAAAGATTGCCCAAGATATTCGTTCTCGGGCAGAGCAAGAAGCAACTGAAATTCGCATGAAGTCACAGGAAGATGCACAAAAGCAGGTGCAGGTTGCGATGACGGATGCCAACAAGCAGATTGCCGAATTGGCAATTTTGGCAACAGAGCAATTGTTGGGTCGTGAATTGGCGAAGAAGGATGAGCAAGCTCGCTTTGTCACTGAATTCTTGGCACGCCAAAATGGGGGCGCAGCGTAATGAGCAACAAACAGGAGCAAGCGCAGCGTTATGCCCAAGCCATCTATCAAGCTATGCTTGAGCAATGGCAGTCTGCGCTCAATGAGGTTCAGGCTGTACTCAACAAAGATCAGGCGCTGGCCGCTAAAGTGACAGATGGCAGCAAAGACTTTAATGAGCGGGTCAAAGCGTTGGAAGCTGCCCTGCCAGCGGGTTCTTCCCCTGAAATCAAGAACCTGCTAAAGGTGTTGGTGCAGGAGGGGAACCTGGATTTGTTGTCTGATATTAGCTTGGCTTTAGGTCGAGTTGTCAGTGGTCAACAAGCGCCCACCAAGGCCGAAGTTACCAGTGCCGTTGAGTTGTCTGACAAAGAGAAGGATGCGTTGCGTCAATCCTTGGCAAAGCAGTATGGTGCGGATTTGATCTTTAGTTTCTATGTCGATCCTGCATTGCTGGGGGGGCTGCGTGTGCGCGTTGGTGATCGACTCATCGACACCTCCGTTGCAAGCCGGTTGACGACGCTGCGTGAGTCTTTGACTTCAGCGGTTCGGTAGCGGTTCGTGAATCGACTGGTTTGACTGGGCAGCTTGGTAGGGTGCATTGCAGATGGTTTTACGCTGATGTATACCCTATATCCATGCATCCGTTGCTCGGTCTACTGCGCTGTTTTATGTGTTGTCCTTAAAAGTAGCCTATCATATGCGGTGTAATAGACTCAGTCTAACGGAACACAACCTGCATGGTTGTTGGATGCTTGCCTGATTAGGAGGAATGAAATATGGCAGTACAAACGAGTGATCTTACAGCACTGCTGAGAGAGCAAATTTTAAACTTCAAAGCGGCCCCTAGCCAGGTCGATGTGGGTGAAGTGATGGTCGTCGGTGACGGCATCGCGCTCGTGTCTGGGTTGGAAGGGGCGATGGCTGGTGAACTCTTAGAGTTTACCAAAGATGGTACATTGGGCATGGCCCTGAACTTGAATGCTGACAATGTCGGTATCATGATCATGGGCGAATATCAGAACATTAAAGAAGGTGATCTGGTACGCAGCACGGGGCGCATTGCTTCTGTGCCTGTGGGTGATGCCCTGATTGGTCGTGTTGTGAATGCAGTGGGTCAGCCAGTTGATGGTAAAGGCCCCATTGAAAGCACTACATATCGTAATATTGAGCGCATTGCTCCCGGTGTAATCATGCGCCAAGCGGTGAATACGCCTGTGCAAACGGGTATCACCGCCATTGACGCTTTGATTCCCATCGGTCGTGGTCAACGTGAGTTGATTATTGGTGACCGCCAGACAGGTAAGACTGCTATTGCGATTGATACTATTATCAACCAAAAGGGCAAAGACCTGATCTGTATCTACGTTGCCATTGGTCTCAAGCAATCTAGCGTGGCGCAGGTTGTGGCGACGTTGGAGAAGCATGGTGCTATGGAGCATACGGTAGTTGTCACCGCTTCTGCGGCAGACCCTGCTGCGCTTCAGTATATGGCTCCTTATGCTGGTTGTGCGATTGGTGAAGAGTTTATGGAACAAGGCCGCGATGCCTTGATTGTCTATGATGATCTTTCCAAGCATGCCCAAGCCTATCGCCAAGTCGCCTTGCTGCTTCGTCGCCCTCCTGGTCGCGAAGCGTATCCTGGTGATGTCTTCTATCTGCATAGCCGCTTGTTAGAGCGCGCTGCCCGCTTGGCTCCTGAATATGGTGGTGGTAGCTTGACCGCACTGCCAGTCATTGAAACCCAAGCAGGTGACGTTTCGGCCTATATCCCGACCAACGTGATTTCCATCACCGATGGGCAGATCTTCTTGGAGAGTGACCTCTTCTATGCTGGTGTTCGTCCTGCACTCAACGTGGGTATCTCCGTAAGCCGCGTGGGTGGTTCGGCACAGACCAAGGCCATGAAGAAGGTTGCTGGTCGTCTTAAGTCAGAGTTGAGCCAGTTCCGTGAGTTGGCGGCCTTTGCTCAATTCGGTAGCGATTTGGATGCTGTCACCCAGCGCCAGTTGGATCGTGGTCGCCGTATGCAGGAAATCTTGAAGCAGCCTCAATATCAACCTGTGCAGTTGGATAAGCAAGTTGTGAGTATTTGGGCTGTGAGTAATGGTTTGCTGGACAAGGTTGAGGTTGCCGATGTAAAGGCTTGGGAGCAAGCTGCCCATGCGTACATCGATACAAGTCACCCAGAGATTAGTCAGAGCATTCTGCGTACCAAGGATCTCTCACCAGAGACCATTGAGTCACTGCGGTTGGCCCTCACTGATTTCAATCAGACTTGGGTTGCCCCAACTGAAACAAGCTAAGAGGAATTTAGCAAGAGGCGGCGTACTTTCTGTTGGAGTTTTCTAGAGAGGTGCGTTGCCTCTTGCTGCTATAAGCTATAGCTATAAGGTGAAGAGCGAGGGCTGCTAGACTCCCAATTCTTTACCCATTTGGTGAGTCGTGACAGCACGAGCAGTCACTCAAGATTAGACGCAAGAATAGACGAGGTTTATACCTTGGCAAATACACGTGAAATCCGACGGCGTATCCGTTCGGTTAAGAATATTGCACAGGTTACAAAGGCAATGGAGGCAGTTTCGGCTGCCAAGATGCGTAAGGCTCAACAGCAGGTGTTGGCAACGCGTCCCTATGCCCAGGCAGCGAAAGAAGTTCTTTCTTACATTGCTCGCCTGCCTAATGTGGAAGATGCACTGAGCCAATTAATTCAACCACGTCCACAAATTAGGCGTGTTGGCATTTTGCTGATAACCGCGGACCGTGGATTGGCTGGTGGCTTTAACGCCAACGTCATGCGCCAGACGGCTCTTTACATGCGACAACGTCGCCGAGATGGGGCTGAGGTTGAAGTCGTAACCGTGGGTCGCAAGGGACGCGATTGGCTTTTGCGTTATGATCCAGTCATCCGTGCTGAGTTTATGGCACTTCCTGACAATCCTAAGTCCTCTGACATAAGTCCCATTACGCGCGTGCTGATTGATGATTTTTTGCAAGGCTATTTTGATGAAGTGGTGATGATCTACACCGACTTTGTCAACACGCTGCGCCAGGTACCTTTGGTACAACAATTGCTGCCGGTTGTGCCTGCAACTGAGGCAACAACGATGGCCCCAGAGTATATCTTTGAGCCATCGCCTGCGGCAGTGTTACATCAAGTGCTTTATGGCTTTACCGAAATGCAGATCTTGCAGGCTTTGTACGAATCTCTTGCTAGCGAACATTCGGCGCGTATGGTTGCCATGCGTAATGCAACCGATGCTGCTGATGAATTGATTGATAGCCTAACGTTGACATATAACAAGGCTCGCCAAGAAGGTATTACCAATGAATTGATGGATATCATTGGTGGTAGTGCAGCCTCGGAATAGCGAGAACTCTACGTGTTCATTTGGGCACGTTTTATTTTGATAGTGCGAGGAGGCCAAAGTGGCTAAAGAGCTGGTAGGTACGATCCAAAGCGTAATTGGACCCGTGGTAGACTTTGCCTTCGATGAAGGTGAGATGCCCGAAATCTATGATGCAGTCATTGTGACCGGCGAGGATGGCACTCAGACAACCTTTGAGATTGCACAGCAGCTAGGTAATAACGTCGTGCGCGCCGTTTCGATGGGCAGCACTGATGGTCTTCGCCGTGGCATGCGCGCAATTTCGAGTGGTGAACCGATACGTGTGCCCGTGGGGCCGTCAACTCTGGGACGTCTTTTTAATGTAACTGGTGATGCAATTGATAATGCTGGTCCGGTGAATGCCGAGAGCACATTGCCTATTCACCGTGAACCCCCCTCCTTTGATGAGCAAGCGTCACAGGCGGAAATTTTCGTGACTGGCGTCAAAGTGATTGACTTAATTGCCCCCTTTACTCGTGGTGGTAAGACGGGTATCTTTGGTGGCGCTGGTGTAGGCAAGACGGTGGTCATTCAGGAGTTGATCCACAATGTGGCTGAATTCCACAGTGGTTACTCCGTCTTTGCGGGTGTGGGCGAGCGCAGTCGTGAGGGCAATGACCTCATGGTCGAAATGATTGAGTCTGGTGTTATGCCATCCACGGTGATGGTCTTTGGTCAGATGAACGAGCCACCAGGTGCACGTTTGCGCGTGGGCTTGACAGGCGTGACCATGGCTGAATACTTCCGCGATGAAGGCCGCGATGTGTTGCTCTTTATCGACAACATCTTCCGCTTCGTACAGGCAGGTTCAGAAGTATCTTCCTTGTTGGGTCGTCTGCCAAGCGCCGTGGGTTATGCACCTACGTTGGGTACGGACATGGGCGCTTTGCAAGAGCGCATTACCTCAACACGCAAGGGTTCAATTACCTCGATGCAGGCTGTCTATGTGCCTGCGGATGACTATACTGACCCGGCTCCTGCAACAACCTTTGCCCACTTGGATGCAACGATTACGCTGCAACGTTCATTGGCCGAGCAGGCGCTCTTCCCGGCAGTGGATCCCCTAGGTTCTACCAGCCGTATTCTTGACCCGTTGATTGTGGGCGAGCAACATTATGCAGTGACACGCCAGGTGCAGCAAACACTGCAACGTTATCGTGACCTGCAAGACATTATCGCCATTCTGGGTGTAGAAGAATTGAGCGAAGATGACAAGTTGCTGGTCGCACGCGCACGCAAGATGCAGCGCTTCTTGACCCAACCTATGTTCGTTGCTGAACAGTTCACGGGTACACCGGGCAAGTTTGTGAAGATTGAAGACACTGTGCGTGGCTTCCAAGAAATTCTAGATGGCAAGCACGATGATCTGCCAGAAGCCGCTTTCTACATGGTGGGTGGCATCGAAGAAGCCATTGAAAAGGCGGAACGACTCCGCGCTGGAGGCTAATCACTATGCCCATCAAGGTCGATATTGTAACCCGCGATCGGCGTCTTATCTCAGGTGAGTTTGATTTAATAACCCTACCGGGAAATTCTGGACAAATGGGTGTCATGCGCGGTCACGCGCCGCTGCTTTCCATATTGGATGTCGGTGAGATTATTCTGCGTAAGGGCAATGACGTCCGCTATATCTCTATCGGTGGTGGTGTGGTGGAAGTGCGCCCCGATAAGGTGTTGGTCTTGGCAGAGAGTGCCGAGCAAGCGGAGGAGATCGACGAAGCACGTGCTGCGGCTGCTCTTGAAAGGGCACGCCAATCTTTGGCGGAAAATCCCCCACGCGAGCGCAAGATAGCAATTGAGGCTGCCTTGCAGCGCAGTACATTGCGTTTGAAAGTGGCACGACGCCGACAAGGTCGCCAACAGCGCCAAGGGCCATCATTCGACGAGGAGTAGCCCGTCGAAATGACCCGTTGAGGGTGACAACTAGAGATGAAACCGGGTCCCTACCATCAGGAACCCGGTTTTTATGTCTGCGAATAAGGGTTGGAAATCACTATCTGGCAGACCCTCTAAAATGGGATCTCAATGAATGGCAGTGGCGCGGGCGTTTGATGGGCGTCTTGGCGACTGTTATAATGGCTAGAATGATTTGCCGTGCTGACACGATTGCCCTTGATGGGGCGCGCGCAGCCAAGGCGAAAGTGCATCAAGAGTGACGCATGAGGGCGAACTAAAAGAATATGTTTGAAAAACACATAGGCATTGATCTCGGAACTGTCAACGTGCTTGTGCATGTTAAGGGCAGGGGGATCGTCATGCACGAGCCTTCGGTGGTTGCCATTCGGTTGCGCGATAACAAAATGGTGGCGGTGGGTCATGAGGCGTATGATATGTTGGGGCGTACGCCAGAGAGTATTGAAGTTGCTCGACCCATGCGCGATGGTGTGATTGCCGATTTTGTGGTGACAGAGGCGATGCTGCGCTATTTTATTCAGGCGATTGTAGGCAACCTCAATCCACTGACAAAGCCACTCTTTAAGCCCAAAGTGATGATTAGCACACCCAAAGGTGTCACTAGCGTGGAAGAACGTGCTGTCCATGATGCTGCGATGCAGGCGGGGGCAGGCGCGGCCTATCTTATTCCGGAGCCTTTGGCTGCGGCGTATGGGGCTGGGTTGCCGATTGGCACGCCTACGGGTAACATGGTGGTGGATATGGGCGGTGGCACAACCGAAGCCGCTGTCGTCTCTATGTTTGACATTGTGGTTTGGAGTAGTGTGCGTGTGGGTGGGAATCGCTTTGATGAGGCGATTGTCAATTATATTCGCAAAAAGTATAATCTATTGGTGGGTGAGCAAACTGCCGAGGAGATCAAGATCGGCATCGGTAGTGCGCTGCCTTTGGAAGAAGAACGCAGTATGGAAGTGCGTGGTCGTGACCAGGTGACAGGGTTGCCCAAGATCATGCAGATCACCAGCAGCGAAGTGACTGAGGCAATTCAGGAGCCGCTACAAGCTGTTGTCAGCACAGTGCGTTCAACGCTGGAAAAGACACCTCCAGAACT
>JBBQIG010000025.1:0-17463 GCA_038324715.1 Anaerolineae bacterium
TGAGGTGATGCTGGGGTTCTTCGAGCATATGTTGATGCTGCCCTTTCGCTTCTTTCACGAGCGTACGAGTGGTGATTTACTCACGCGCCTGGGCAGCATCTCTGTGATTCGTGAGGAACTGACTGGGCAGGCGATTGCCGCCCTCTTGGATGGGGCGTTGGTAGTTGTCTATTTGGCAATCTTACTCGTCTGGCAGCCTCTGTTTGGTCTCTTGGCCCTCCTGTTCGGCTGTATGCAGATTGCATTGATGGTGGGGACAAATCGCCGTCTATATCAGTTAGCTGAACGCAATCTGTCTGTCCAAATCGAGTCACAGAGTTATCTGGTAGAAGCGCTGACTGGCATTGCTACAGTAAAGGTGTCTGCTTCCGAAGATCGTGCATTGGGTCACTGGTCTAACCTATTTTTCAAACAGTTGAACGTCTCCTTGCAACGCAACCACTTGACGATGCTTGTTGAGACGGGGAGAGAGGCAATTGAGGCCTTGGCTCCTGTGATTTTGCTGTGGGTCGGTGCCTTGTGGGTGCTGGAAGGCAGAATGAGCTTAGGGGCGATGCTGGCAGTGAACACCTTGGCGATCTCCTTTCTCGATCCTCTCGCCTCTCTGGTCTCAACCACGCAGCAAGTTCAACTTGTTGGTGTCCATTTGGAGCGCATTGCGGATGTGTACGAAGCGGAACCAGAACAGGATGTGCAAGCGGTGCGGAGTGCGCCGCAGTTAACGGGTCAAATTGAGGTGCGCAATGCTAACTTCCGCTATCATCCAAATGCTCCCTGGGCCATTCGCAATTTTTCGGTTGTGATTGAACCAGGAAAGAAAGTTGCCATTGTCGGTCGTTCTGGCTCTGGCAAGAGCACGCTTGCCATGCTTTTACTCGGCCTCTATCCCTTGGACGAGGGGGAAATTCTTTATGATGGTATCCCTTTGCCAGAGATGAACTTTCGCACGCTACGCAGCCAGTTTGGCGTGGTTTTGCAGGAAACATCTCTCTTTAGCGGTTCGATTCGCCAGAATATTGCCTCGCATGATCCTGACCTGTCGTTGGAGCAGATTAGCGATGCCGCGCATTTGGCAGGAATTCATGAAGAGATCCTCGATATGCCGATGGGATACGAAACTGTGATAGCAGAAGGGGGTGTTGATTTAGCGGGTGGGCAGCGCCAACGTCTGGCAATTGCTCGCGCACTCGCCCATCACCCGACCTTTTTACTTCTAGATGAGGCGACCAGCAACCTGGACGCCATAACGGAGAGCATCGTGGATCGGAACCTGAGCGAACAACAATGCACGCGCATTGTAATCGCTCACCGGCTGAGTACTGTACGCAACGCCGATCTGATCCTGGTGCTGGATAAGGGTGTCATCGTGGAACGTGGCGTGCATGACAAACTGCTGGCCCTCGGCGGTGTCTATGCAACGCTCGTGCGCGATCAAGAATTGATGCCACAGTTGGATGTTGCAGTTCGGCAGTATAGGGGTGGTGTACATACAAGGAGAAAGAACCATGTTGCGTGACACAATCATTCGAGCTTGGAAGGATCCAGAATACCGTCTGAATCTGAGTGCGGAGGAACAGGCACTCCTGCCTGAGAATCCAGCGGGTGCAATCGAGTTGACTGACGATGAGTTGGATATGGCTGTCGGTGGTAATCATTCGAACCGATCGTCCTATAGCAATTCGTACAGTAATTCCAACAACAACTCGTACAGCAATTCAAACAGCAATTCAAACAGCAACTCGCAGAGGTCATCGAACAAGTCGTATCGTCGGAGCCGCCGATATAGCCAGAGTACACGTAACTCGAACAAGTCGCATCGACGATACAGATAGTGTTCGGACGTAGCGTGCGTGTTCGCCACGCGCATCCTCTGAGTGTGGGTCAGGCATAGCAAGTCATTCTAGTCTATCGAGGGATCATTCGAGAAGGATGACCTGACCCACATTCTGGTGAGGCACCGGTTCTTCTCTTCTAGTGATGGCAGACTCTCATCGTCTTTCACTGCCAAACTGTCCAGAAGAGCCGGTGCCATTTTCTCAACCATTCAAACCCTAGTCATTCAAACCTAGCCATTTCAACCCAGTCATTCAAAAAGGCTCTAGGCCAAAGCCAATGGATCCATTGTGGTTTAACCCACCTTTGTGGTGCAACGCACTCACGCTTGCCGAGCGAGGCGCGACACTCTCTGGCGATCAGTCCTCTTGGCAACTTGGTGACAGTAGTGCGGAGCGAGGGCAGAGACGTTTTGAACGCTGGCGCTCACAGCCCCCATTTACGACTGATCCTCATCTTGCCCAGCGTCTTGCCAAAGATGGCATCGATCAAGCCCGCCTGCTCTATCTCCTGGGTGAGCCGTTAGAGACCTTGTCTGCGCGTATCTCTCAACCGCCATCCTGGCTAACGGAACTAGCGGAGGCATTTGCCGATTCCGCTTCCGCGTCCGATACCCTTCCCTACGATGACTCAGCATACGATGATCTAGAATCTGATGAACTGGAACCTGATGAGGAAGAATTTAGCTTTCTCGATCTCATTCAGCCTTTCATTGACAATGCCTGTGATCGCCTGCAAGCTGGTGTAGATGCTCTTATAGATCGTGCAGATAGTCCAGACAATCCATATAGTCTGCCTTTCGACCCCGAAACAATTGAAGAAATCTTATTGATGAACCTAACAGACCCCTTGCTCATGCGCTTGAGCCGCACTCTAGTGCTAGAGCTTAATGTGGCAAGGTTACAGGGGTATCTGCAAGGCAATACACCCAAAGAGCGTTATCAAAGCTTTATTGAGCGCATTCGCGATCCTCAAGAGGCAATCGCAATTCTAACGGAGTACCCTGTTCTCGCCCGCCAACTTACACTCTGCATAAACCAGTGGCTCAATGTTTCTCTGGAATTTCTTGACCGTCTTTGCTGCGATTGGAAACTGATCTTGCGCAATTTCTGCTCGACCGAGAATCCAGTGCCGGAGAATCCAGGGAAAGTTATTGACATAACGGGTGGAGCAGGTGACACACATCGCGGGGGACGCTCGGTCATGATTGCCACCTTTGATTCGGGCTTTCGCATTGTCTACAAGCCCAAGTCACTAGCAATCGACACCCATTTTCAGGAATTGTTAGCCTGGCTCAATTGCAACGGCAACGAACCAGAATTTCGCACCTTGACAGTTGTCGATCGTGGCGAATATGGATGGGTAGAGTACGTTAACCAACAAGGCTGTAGCTCTATCGACGAACTCAAGCGCTTTTACCGGCGTCATGGAGCCTATTTAGCCTTGCTTTACGCGCTCAACGCCAATGACTTCCACTTTGAGAACTTGATTGCAGTCGGCGAACATCCTGTGCTAATTGATTTGGAAACTCTCTTTCAGCCACAATTCGACTCTTTTGATGAAGCAGAGGCGGATAGAGCTGTAGACAAGGTCATGGCTGAATCTGTTTTGCAAGTCGGCCTTCTCCCTCTACGCTTATGGTCGAGTGCAGAGTATGCCGGGATTGACGTCAGCGGCTTCGGCGGTATGGCTGGACAGCTCTCGCCCGAACGGGTGCCACAACTGAATGGTGTGGGTACTGATGAAATGCATTTTGTTCGACAACGAATTGAGCTAGCTGGAGATGCCAACCGGCCTAGCCTCAATGACGTTGAGGTGAGCAGTGCCGAATATGTGGAGGATGTTGTCCTAGGTTTCACCACCATGTATCAGCTACTTACAAAGCTTCGGGCGAAACTGTTAGCAGATGACGGGCCACTTGCTTGTTTCGCCCACGATGAAATACGCATCCTGTTGCGACCCACGCGCACCTATGACCAACTCCTCTTTGAAAGTTTTCATCCTGACCTGCTGCGTGACAGTCTGGAGCGTGAGCGCTTTCTGGACCGCCTGTGGATTGCGGTGCTAGAGCGTCCGTACCTAGATAAGGTCATTCCTGCCGAACAAGCAGATCTGCTTCAGGGTGACATTCCGATCTTTATGGCCCATCCTTCATCCTTAGCGCTATGGGGTGCATCGGGTGAGCGTATCCGTGGTGTTTTGTATGAGGCCGGAATGGATTCAGTTCATCGTCGAATCGATCAATTGAATGACCAAGAGATGCGCCTGCAGGTGTGGTTCATTCGCGCCTCGCTTGCCTCGCTGGATGCTGACGGGGATTCTCGGCTTGTGCCAACCTACCGCCTGGTGGAAGCGCAAACAGGTGTGAGCCAGGCGCGGCTCTTGGCGGGTGTCCAAGCCGTGGCAGACCAGTTGGTTGCTACCGCGATCTATGGCACGGAGGATGTTACTTGGGTCGGAATGGATCTGGTGCGCGAGCAGAATTGGGAGATCGCGCCTTTGGGAGATGATCTCTATGGCGGCATCTCTGGGATTGCCTTGTTTTTGGCCTATGCTGGGGCAAATCTTCACAATGAAGAGTACACTGCCCTTGCTCAGCGCGCCGCATACACTATGGTGCGCCATATTGTCATGTTTGGAGCCGAAATGGGGGGTACTGGCGGCTTTAAGGGCTGGGGTGGTATGCTCTACGCGTTGACTCATTTGGCTCTGCTTTGGGATGACCAACGACTGTTCTCCCAAGCGCACGACATCGTGGAGGTGCTGGCTGGACTCGTCGCTGAAGAGAACAAATTCGATCTCACAGAAGGTGCCGCTGGGGCGATTGTCACTCTGCTCGCTTTCCACCACTGTGTGCCCTCTAGCAAGGCACTTGGTGTTGCCATTCCCTTTGGTGAACACCTCATTGCGTCTGCACAGACCACCACCCACGGAGTCACCTGGGTAAATCCGAACGTTGACGAGAAGCCACCCAAGTTACCCATTGGGCTGCTTCATGGCAACGCTGGTATCGCCCTAGCATTGCTGAAACTGGCGACAGTGACTGGCAACGAGCACTATGGAGTCGTTGCACAGCAAGCCATTGACCACGAACGAAGTTTCTTCATGCCTGAAGCCGAGACGTTGCACGGCCACAGTCAAGCCGCCCAATTCAGTGCAGAAGAAAGAACCATCCCACCTGCGCCTCAAATCGCCTGGTCTCAAGGTATTGCAGGAATTGGGTTAGCGCGTTTGTGTGCGTTAGAGCACTTAAACGATCCCAAGCTGTACGATGAGATTGAGATGACTCTTCAGGTGACAATAACCTCGGGCTTCGGGCAGAGCCACTCGCTCTGTAATGGCGATATGGGCAACCTTGAACTGTTGCTTCAGGCTAGCCAAGTATTAAACAATTCTCCCTATCGCATGGAGACAGAGCGCATGGCGGCAATGGTCTTGGATAGCATTGAGCGCGACGGCTGGCAGTGCGCTGGGCCAAAAGCCGTTGAAATGCCCGGTTTGATGCTGGGGCTGGCTGGCATTGGCTATGAACTGTTGCGGCTGGCACTGCCAGACTTCGTGCCTTCTGTGTTGGTGCTTGCACCACCGATATCGTGACTAAATGGAATCTACTGATAGAGGTAGGCAGATAGATTCCGAGCTTTGCTCGGAATGACATGGTTGAGATGACTTCTTGAAATCAAAAAGGCTCGATGGGAGTAAATTCCCACCGAGCCTTTCATAGTTCTTGTTATGCGCTACTGTACAGAAGTCTGCACAAGTAGTCGGGTAGCGGGTAAGTAAACCCAGCTAGTGAGGCTTAGAAGCGGTTGCTGCCGCCTCGATCACCACCGCCACGACGGTCGCCACCGCCGCCACGTCGATCTCCACCACCACCGCGCCGGTCACCGCCGCGGTCGCCACCGGAACTGCGACGGGGGCCGCGATCGCCACCACCGGCACCACCACGATCTTTGGAACGTGCATCTTCCACGCTCCAGCCTTCGAGGACTGCTTGGCGGCTGAGGCGAACTTTACCACCTTCAACGTCGACGACCATTGCGGTCAATTCGTCGCCTAGCTTGGCGATATCTTCTACCTTGTCCACTCGGAAGTCAGCGAGTTGGCTGATGTGTACCATGCCATCAATACCGGGTAGGATGTTGACGAAAGCCCCATAAGGCTCAACGCGTACGACGGTTCCTGTGTAGATCTTGCCGACCTCCACATCCTCCATCATGCGCGAAACTTCGTCCAGTGCTTGTTCTGCACCGACACCATCGCCAGAGATATAAACCGTGCCACTTTCTTCCACATCAATCTTGACGCCATAGTTTTCTTGCAGACCACGAATGGTCTTGCCACCGGGGCCGATAAGCTTGCCGATCTTCTCTGGGTCAATCTGAATGGTAAGAATACGCGGTGCATAGGGGCTGAGATAGGCACGAGCCTCTGGTAGCACTTCGTTCATCTTGCCTAGAATATGCAGGCGTCCGACGCGTGCTTGCTCCATGGCTTCGCTCAAGATCGAGAAGTCCAAGCCCTTGATCTTCAAGTCCATCTGCAAGGCGGTAATGCCATGCTCTGTACCCGCTACCTTGAAGTCCATGTCACCCAAGGCATCTTCGATTCCCTGAATGTCACTTAAGACTTTGTACTCGCCAGTTTCCATGTCCTGAACCAGACCCATGGCAATACCCGCCACAGGTGAGGTGATTGGTACACCGGCATCCATCAGTGCAAGGCTGCTGGCACAAACCGAAGCCATACTGGTGGAGCCGTTGCTGCTTACCACTTCACTGACCAAGCGCAGTGTATAGGGGAAGTCTAGCGGAATGACTGGCACCAAGGCCCGCTCTGCCAACGCGCCATGACCGATTTCGCGGCGTTTTGGTCCGCGCAAGGGGTAGGCTTCGCCAGTGCTATAGGGCGGGAAGTTATAGTGATGGATATAACGCTTGGCATCTTCAGCCTGTAGCGTATCCATCTTTTGTGCATCGCCAGGTGTACCCAGGGTGGCTATTGTCAGGACGTGGGTTTCGCCACGTTGGAAGAAGCCAGTGCCATGTACACGAGGGATACGACCTACTTGGATGCGGATTGGGCGAATGGTGGAAGTGTCGCGACCATCTGGGCGGCGACCTTCGTTCAGGATGCGGCGACGAGTTGCCTCTTTGACGACCCCTTCCATTGCCTCGGATACATCCATCGTTGCGGCTTCGTCTAGCGACACATAGTCGGTAAGAGATTCCTCAACTTCCAAGCGCACCTCGGTAATGCTGTCCTTCAGCGTGTGCTTGTCCAAGCCGGCTGAAAGCAGGTCTTCAATCTTGCGCTGGGCAATTTCATCGACTCGGGTCTGGAAGTCCGTACCGGGCATGTAGACCTTAATCGTGTTCTTTTCTTTGCCAACGGCTGCGCGCATTTCCTCCAATAGACCAATAACGGGCTGCATGGACTCATGGGCTAGCTTAAGCGCTTCCAACATCATGTCTTCGGGGAATTCACGTGCCCCTGCTTCGACCATGAGAATATTGTCGTTGGTTCCCGCGGCAACTAATTCCAGATTGCTGTTTTGCATCTGGCTGTTGGTCGGGTTGATCACATACTCCCCATCGACAAAGCCGATCATTGCACCGGCAATTGGCCCAGCCCAAGGTATGTCGCTGATGTGCATTGCTGCCGAGGCAGCAATAATCGCAAGCGGGTCGAAGAGGTTCTCACCGTCAACGGACAACGGCGAAACGATAACCTGCACTTCGTTACGCATACCCTTTGGAAAGAGCGGGCGCAACGGGCGGTCGACCAGACGTGCCATCAGAATTGCTTGCTCGCTGGGTCGTCCTTCGCGCCGAAAGAAACTGCCAGGAATACGCCCAGCCGCATAAAGCTTTTCTTCAAACTCGACTGTCAGGGGGAAGAAGTTCAGCCCCGGACGAACATCTCTACTCATGGTTGCTGTTGCAAAGACAACCGTGTCTCCATAACGAACTGTGACTGCACCGCCAGCTTGTGCCGCGAGCATGCCAGTCTCAAAGGTCATGGTTCGACCACCTATTTCAGTGGTGAATATTTGTGCGCCATCAAACATGCGCGTTTCCATAACATCTCCTTTTACTTCAAAAAGCGTCTTTTTCTGCGCCAACGTCAACCATCGCCCAAGTGGGTATCCCTATGCAGGTATCCCTAGGTATCCCAAGCGAGTACAAGGTATTGGTTTGGCGCAAATTTATAATCGGGTACGCAAATGGCTCTTTAGTTGGTGAAGGGCGTTGCGCGGAAATGCTATCGAGGTGCGGGACTGGAGACCGGGGCGAAAAATGACGCCAGATTCTCTATCCTGTCACACGTTGCTTGCGGAGCTATGGAGGCGGGAACAAATTGCGTCAGATCCTCATTAACTCACGAATGATAATCTACTCTGTTCGCCACGCTCTCCAATGCCGGACCCCGACGTATGAGCATTTCTTCGGTCAACGCACCATCCAAGTTAGATTGGCTACGTGCGTAGTACTAACTAAATCCATGATACAATTTCATGACTCAAGTAACTTCATGATACAGATGTAGTATACCCATAAGTTGCTCTCTCTGTGTAACAAATCTCTCTGTGTGAAAATTTCTTTTGCAGAAGTTCCACGGTGTAGGAGATAGAGAAAGCAAATTAAGAAATATACATGTACATCTTCATGAAAAAGCAAAAGGGGCGAGTGTCGCTAAATCTCGACACTCTGCCCCTTGCTTTTCCGTCCGTTACTTGCGTAAGCCCAATCGTTGGATCAGCTGCTGGTAGCGGCGGGCATCATTCTTCTTGAGATACGCCAAATGGCGGCGACGCTGCCCAACGAGTTTCAGCAACCCACGACGCGAACTTTCGTCATGCTTGTGGGTGTTCAAATGCTCAATCAGGGACTGGATTCGCGTTGTTAACAACGCGACTTGCACTTCTGGCGAGCCAGTATCAGTCTCTTTAATTTGATACTCACTAATCAGTTGTGTTTTTTGCACCTTACTAATGCTCATGTGTTTCTCCTCATGAGAATAGCCACAACAGGAGCATGGCTCCTGTCCTTCACCACAGTGCAACCCACTGTGAGGTCTATTGCCAAATCACCGCTGTGCCCGGCGCATGATCTAGCACAATAGTTCTTGCGATGTTATCATAAATTTGACAATCTGTCCAATTTTCGCACTTCGATGGATGCAGAACTTGCATATTGAAGCAAATTGGTGGGTGCTTTATTTGTGCTGACACGAGTAGGAAGAGTCCGCGAGCATAAATAAAACTTGCAATTCGTTCAGCAAAATTGCCAGAATGCGCTAAAAATTCATTTTAACGGATCAAATTCTGTTCTAATTTTTCCGCTGATGAGCTTATAGCGCGCTTTGTTCTATTTGTGCCCTTAATGTACTGAGTTAATCTCACTTAATCCAAACAAGTAAGCCAAACCTAACATCTATCACTTCTACCTTACATTTTGTGCGTGATGTTTGCTTCCGCCTCTTGGCTAAGTCGTTGGATACTTCGTTTGATTTCTTCCCCCTTTTCCTGCTCGGCAAGGCGAAGCTCATAGGACTTTTGTAGATTGAGCCATAATTCCGGGCCAGTCCCTAACCATTGACCCAACCTTAATGCTGTATCGGCTGTAATTGCTCGCCTACCAGCAAGAATCTGCGTAATACGGTTGGTGGGCACATGGAGGGTGCGAGCTAACTGCGAAGCGCTCATGTTCAATTCCGTTAGTTCGTCGGCAAGAATTTCGCCAGGATGAATAGGTGGACGTGCCATAGTTGTACTCCCTTAGTGATAACCTACATGTGAGAATCCACAATTTGTATATATGCTCGCATTGTATAGCAATTTTACATCAAATTTATGGGATTTCTCTCTCAAGATAAAGTGATCCTTATACACTTTTAGCTAATTTAAGCGAAGGTATTGCAGATACTTTGCCCATGCCCCACAATCTGCTACGCTAGGCGCTATGGAACTGTTGCGCGGTGTGGTCGAACGCATCACCTATCATAATGAGGAGAATGGTTATACCGTTGCCAAATTGACGCCGGAGAACAATGCGCGGTCTGCGATGGGCGAGGCGCGTGAGGTAACGGTGCTGGGCAATATGGTGGGCGTCAATGTGGGCGAGTCGGTGGAACTTAGCGGACGCTGGACAATTCACGCCACCTACGGTCGCCAGTTTCAAGTGGAACAGATGCGAACCGTCCTACCGGCGACGATTGCGGGGATTGAAAAGTATCTGGGCAGTGGACTCGTCAAAGGCGTGGGGCCAGAGACCGCCAAGCGCATTGTGCGCCATTTCGGCGTAATCACGCTGCAAGTCATTGAGCAGCAGCCGGAACGATTGATCGAGGTGCCTGGTGTGGGGAGCAAGCGCCAGGAGCAGATTGTTGCAGCGTGGGCAGAGCAACAGGCAATTAAAGAGGTGATGCTCTTTCTGCAAAGTCATGGCGTAACCACATCACTGGCAACCAAAATTTATAAATATTATGGTGACGAGGCGATTGGCATTGTGCGTTCCGACCCCTACCGGCTGGCGCGCGATGTCTATGGAATTGGCTTTCTCACCGCTGATAAGATTGCGCGTGCTTTGGGCATCCCCCACGATTCACCCGCGCGCATCGCTGCCGGTCTGCTTTATGCATTGAATGAAGCGGGTGACGAAGGGCATGTCTATTTGCCCACCAGCGAGTTGGTGAAAAGAGCTACCGAACTGTTGGAGGTGACACCCGACCAGGCTGCGACAGGCATTGTACAGCTTTGGAGCAGCAATGAGGTGAAGGTTGCCGCTGAAGCAGGTGGGGTCGCTCTATCATCCTTGCCTGTCGATGTTACACCCCATTTAGTCTTGCAGGCGGGTCAACTCTTTGCCGCCACCACCGTAGAGCAAGCACGTGAATTGCTTCAGCATGAGCAAGCGATTTATCCCACCCCCTTCTATTTCAGCGAGGTCGGGGTCGCTGGGCGCTTGCATAAGATTTTGCGTGAAGGTATAAGCCGCCTGACCCGTTTTACCCGCGTGCAAGATTGGGAGAGCCGCTTGGCAGGGGCCGAGGAGGATGCTGGAATTGTGTTGGCTCCCCACCAAAAAGTGGCGGTACAGAGTGCGCTTACCCACCGGCTCACTGTGCTCACGGGCGGCCCTGGTACAGGGAAGACAACCACGGTACGAACCATTCTTCTGCTCTGCCAGCAAGCAGGACATCGTGTGCTCTTGGCTGCGCCCACGGGTCGTGCTGCCAAGCGCCTTTCTGAGACAACAGGTGAGGAAGCCAAGACGTTACATCGTCTGTTGGAATTTCAGCCTAGTGAGGGGATGACCTTTAAGCGTAACGAGGAATTGCCGTTGGATGGTGATCTGTTGATTGTTGATGAGTCTTCGATGCTAGATTTGGTGCTGACCAACAATCTGCTCAAGGCGATTCCGGCGGGGATGCACCTGCTATTGGTGGGCGATGTCGATCAACTGCCCAGCGTGGGCGCGGGCAATGTACTCAAGGATGTCATTGGCGCGCTGGATGATTTGCAGCAGATGGCCCATCCCCTGGCGGCAAGAGGCGCGGTTGTGCGCCTGCAAACCATCTTTCGTCAAGCCGCCAACAGCTTTATCATCACCAACGCCCACCGCATCAATCACGGTGAGATGCCTGTGATTACAAACGAAGGCGCAATTGACTTTTACCTCTTCAAGACTGAAGAGCCAGAGCGTGCAGCCGCGCTTGTGGTCGAATTGGTGAAGGAACGAATTCCGCGCCGCTTTGCCATCCCAAGCAGCGATATTCAAGTTCTGAGTCCCATGCACCGCGGTGTGGTGGGGGTGAGTGCCCTCAATGATGCACTCCAGATCGCGCTCAACCCGCCTTTGCCCAACAGCCCCCAGCGCCAATTAGGCAGTCGTATCTATCGACCAGGCGACCGTGTGATGCAGATTCGTAACAATTATGATAAAGATGTCTACAATGGTGACATGGGCGTCATTACAGCGGTAGACTTGGAGATGCAGAAATTGACCGTTATGATGGATGGTAGAGCCGTCGCCTATGATTTTCTAGAGTTGGATGAACTGGTTCACGCCTTTGCCATCAGCGTTCACAAGAGTCAAGGCTCAGAGTTCCCTGCGGTGGTTATTCCTGTGCTGACCACTCATTTTATGATGCTGCAACGCAATTTGCTTTATACTGCGGTCACACGTGCGCGACGGTTGGTGGTGCTGGTGGGGCAACCGAGGGCAATTGGGTTAGCCGTGCGTAATGCACAAGTGGCAGCACGGTATACGGGGTTGCGGAGCCGTCTGTTGAACGAATCTATTTGAGTTTTGCTGAACTTTTCCTCTATTCTCTTATAACTCAATTTACAACCTACTTTACAGTCAGTCCGTGAAGTAGGTTGTAAAGTATCATGTTGATACACCCTTACACTTACCTGTTCTTAACTCACCTGATCCTATAGGGACAATACCGATTATGCCAGAGTCCAATCTACCGTTGGCAGTACAACTTTACAGTTTGCGTATGTTGCCAGATTCGTTCGATGTCGTGCTGGGGCATGTTGCTGATGCAGGCTATCGCGGCGTGGAAACCATTGGCGATCATGGTCTGAGCGCTAGTGAAATGCAGGATTTGCTGGATAAGCACAACTTGAAAGCAATTTCTAGCCACAGGTCATTGGATGCGTTGGAGGAGGACTTGGATGGCATCATCGCCTTCAATCAAGCCACTGGCAATCAGGTGATCACCATTCCCTTCTTACCACAGGAATTGCGCCCCACGGATGCCAAAGGCTGGGAGGCATTGGGCGCACGCTTTGGCGCATTGGGCAAGGTATGTGCTGAAGCTGGCATTCGGCTGCTCTATCATAACCATGACTTCGAAATGAAGCGCATTGACGGCAAGTTAATGATCGAGTGGCTGCTGGATAGCACTGATCCTGCCTATCTGCAATGGGAGCCGGATTTGGCGTGGATTGTACGCGGCGAGGCGGATCCTGTGGCGTTGTTGAAGCAGTATGCTGGACGCTGCCCACGTGTACATGTCAAAGATCTCTCCCCCGCAGGCACAAACGAGGAAGAAAAGGGCTTTGCCGACGTGGGCTATGGCACCTTGGATTGGAAAAAGTTATTGCCCGCGGCGCGCGCTGCGGGGGCTGAGTGGTATATTGTGGAGCATGATTTGCCCCAAGACCCGCTGCGTACCATCCGCCGCAGCTATGATTATTTGAAGGGGTTGATGACCTGGTAATCAGGACATTGTCAGGACGTTGCATCGAATCAGTGTACAGTTCTGGAATCATTGCAACATGTAGGAACAAATTCTTGCGCTATCTTCGTTATATACTGAAGACATACTGCATAGAATATATGCAAAGTTTGTGGATGTAAGAGCGTTATAGAACTGGCATGACCACAAGACTGTTGTAAGACCGCAGTAAAACTGCGGTAAAGTTTTGATGAGTTGACGAGTGGTATATAAGACTGGGCAATGAAAATTTGCCGATAAGATGGGAGTCGAGCAATGGCGCGAACTGCCATGTTTGCAGGATTGGTCTTTGACGAAGAAGGCAAGCCAACTGAGATCGCTTATGTGGGCGAAGATGCGTGCTATGTGGTGGATGACGACGATTTTCGCCGTCACATTAATGCCGCCCAAGTAGATCGCTCTGTGCTGCGCTTTTTGCGTGAGCAGGTGGAGGATCACCGCGAGATAGCGGTGCAGTCCATGTTGGAGATGATGGGTCAAGACGATGTCTTTACCAAAGCGGCGGTAGAATCTTCGATCAACAACATGGAGGATTCTGTGGGGCAACCGATTCCAGAGGATGCGCGTCAATGGATGGGAATGTTGGGCTTTCGCATCGTCATTGACGTTCAGGGCAATGTGATTGATGTCCAGATGCCCTCTGGTGGTATTGAGGGTGAGGGCGACGAATAGAGTTTGTCGCCGCTACACTAATCTCTGCCGTACCACAATTTACTGTACATAAAAGAGCGACGCTAGAAGCAATCTAGTGCCGCTCTTTTTCTATGCCAGAATCAACGCTATAGTTGTTAAACTAAATGTGGCAGGGACAGCGCCACAGTTGTTAAACTAAATGTGGCAGGGACAGCGCCATAGTTGTTAAAACAAATGTGGCAGGGACAGCGCCATAGTTGTTAAACTAAATGTGGCAGGGACAGCGCCACATTGGCTGCCCAGGGTAGAACTTTGAAATCGCCTGCCGCCAGCGCGGCAATTAGTTCAGCCTTTGTTAAAAGGAGCATCTCTTGCTCTTCCAGATCATCGGCGTCGATGGGCTGGACGTAGTGTGCGCCACGCGCAAGGTAGAGATGTGCAAAGCCGTTGCCGCGGTTGCCATCAACCACATAGCGTCCGAGGAAGATCCACTCCTCGGCGGCATAGCCTGTTTCCTCCAGCAACTCACGCTGCACCGCATCAATCGGTTCCTCGTTTGGCTCCAGGTAGCCACCAGGGATCGCTAGGGTAATGCCCTCGGCTGCATATTTGCTTTGACGAAAACAGATAAAGCGTCCATCAGTGGTTTCGGCAACGACATTGACAAAGCTAGGCGTGTCAAGCCAGGGCCATTCGTCGATGATATGACCATCGGGCAGTTGTACTGTGTGATATTCAACCGAAAGAAAACGCCCATCACCAGCTTGCAGAACAGGGCGACGGGCTAGGGTTTGCCAAAGTTGCATCTGTCTCTCTACTTGGTCTTTCTACTTGGTCTCTATTACTGAGCTTTGTTATTGCTCTTTGTTGGGTTGCTAGTGGATCTCTATGCGCGCAATCCACTTAACTTGGCGCAGCGCATCATCGGTTTCGTGGGGCACAATGAGCCGCACAAGTCCCTCTGACCGAGTGAGTGGCGCGCCATTGCAGGCAGTGGCAAGCAGGATGGGGCGTGAGGCATTTGGGCTAATCTCTTGCGCCAGAATTCGCGTGCCAAAATCATCGGCGCTCACTACATCGACATATTCATAGTGGGTGACTGCATTGGCGCTGAGCAGATCATGCAGGCTGACGCCCTCAAATTCAAAAGGGCCAGTCGCGCTGTGACCCGTGCTAATGATCATGCAGTTTGGAACACTTTGCTGGGGAAATCTGCTTAGATCTTCTACCGTGAGATAGACAAACGTCCCATCAGGCCGAAACAGGGTCAGCGTCGTGTCGGTTGTGGAGGGCACGGGATTGGGTTCGTGCGGATGAGAATGCAGCCACGCCGGCTCCCCTGGTGGGGTGGGAGTCGGCGTACTCATTAACTTTGCTCCAGCGTAAAGGTCAGTGGATAGCCGTTGGTGCGTGCGCGACCGCGTGCCACTTTGACCAACTTTTCTGCCTCCACACGAGGACGTACAACCACCACGGCGGTGCCTTTGTTGTGGGCTGTCCACGCAATGTGGTCTGCCAACTCTTCGGACAACATAAAGAGATCGCCCAGGATGTTGATCACATATTCATAGGGAGTCACTTCGTCGTTGTGGATGATCACAAG
Source organism: Anaerolineae bacterium (assembly GCA_038324715.1). Classification (GTDB taxonomy): domain Bacteria; phylum Chloroflexota; class Anaerolineae; order Caldilineales; family Caldilineaceae; genus QEUY01. Next base: position 15,323 of record JBBQIG010000025.1, read on the forward strand.
GCGGAAACCGTCGTTAGAGAGCTTTGTGGATTCTCCACTGTTTCTCTCAACATCGGGTTGGGCGACAGATTGCTGCGCACTTTCAGACATCGTTCGTCTCCACTTCTTTCAAGTTCTTTCAAGTTGCACGCGGACATCAAGTAGGATGAGAACCCCGCATTTCATGTCAGCGTTTCAGGTCAAATGATGGCTCTTCTAATCTACCTCGTATTCTAGCAGCCATTTCCTTAATCTTTGCAATTTCATCTACTGTTATCTGTCGTTGTGTAATCTGCATAGTGCTGGTTCCGATCCACGCTCCCCGTGAAGGGAGCGACGTGTTGAGTGACGCTTTTACCAGTGCTTGATACTTGATAGTTATATGCTGCTGACCTACTGTAATGCAAGTAAATAGCAAACAAATACGACATTTGACGGGTGTTTATTCTGGTATGTTCTAATATAATTCAAGTGAATAAAGTTGGTCTAAGGGAAGTTCGAAGAGTAAAAAACACGTCAGAATTGCCAGAAGTGGCTTGAGCCGAATAGATTTTGACGACTTTCACTATACATTTGGTAAGATCTGATAGCTTATGACTGCTCTAAATGCATATGGATACATATAAAAGGTATATACAGGGATATGGATGAGTATGTAGTGTAATACGCTCGAAATCTCCAATGTCTCAAGTCTTATAAGCCTGATTTATGGGAAGCATGGCTGCTTTCGATGTGGCGTAAACGCTAAGCGGGTGCGAAGGAATGTATCTATAGCAATTCACTCGATCGCGCGAAATGGGTAAAGTTTGCAGCCTATATCCTTCATTTCGTAACCACGAATTGAATGTAGTAACCACAAGCTTCAACTCATCATAATTAACCCATCCTTGTGTCGGGCCGTTGTGCGAATCTAACCGCCATTAGATTTTTCTTCGCTTTGGAGCCATGAAGGGCTGGCGGTGCGCTAGCAACGCAGTAGATTGTTTAGGCTATTCATCGCAACGCTTATCTCTTTCTAAAAGCGTTGATGGACTATGGTGTTGGTGGAAAGCATAAATACACATTCCGAAGTGGTAAATACTGTTTCTTGGGATTACTAATGAGAATTTTACTTGTCGGTGATAATTCTGATTCCGCTGGATTCTTGGTTGATCAGCTGTATCAGATGGAAAATGAGTACCAGGTCAACGTTGTAACTTGGTCTTTGTGTACCTCTAGTGCGGTGAATGAGACAGACTTGATTCTTGTCAACGACTATGAGCGTGGTGACTGTGAAAAGTTAGTGCAGTTGCGCCGAAGAACTAACCTTCCCGTTTTTCTGATTGCGACAATTCAGGATGATGGGACTCTTGCACAACTTTATGCCTCTGGTGTAGACGATCATCTTGTGCAGCCAATCAGTTATCCTATTTTGTCTGCAAAGTTGCGGGTGTGGCAACGATGGACCATGCGTTCCGTCACCAAATTACTACATACAGCAATATTCTAAACGCGACTTAGCTCACGCTTGTGTAAGACCAACCGACTGCCTAAAGCGGCAGTCGGTTGGTCTGTTTTACTTTCCCTTCATGCGTCCTTGTTTAAAGCTATCTGTGTTGAAGCATCTGTCGTAAGCCCCTCCCACCCAGCATATAATTTACGCGTTAGTCGTGGCGGTCTACCTCCAATCTTGTGCTGCCTGGATGTTTCTCTTTGTCTTTACTTCCCCAGTTCATTTCTTGAATTTCTGCATAAATCTTTAATCCACCAGAGCATTTGCAATAAAATAACTGTGTAGCCTATGACATTTGTCGTGGGCTAAACGGCGCGCAATCCTGCTTTTGTCAGCGTCATCAGGGGCTGAATGTCTAATGAATTTGTCAGAGATTCACATTATTCTTAATGTCATATTCAATCATGCCAAATCTTGATAATGCGGATATTGGGTATGCCATTTTGACAATGGAAGTGAAGGAAGTGTACCCAGAAATTGTGCTACATCCAGTTGCGGGCGCATCTCTGGCGAAGCGGCGTGCGATTATAGAGTGTGGAGTTGCAGCCAAAAGGATACAGGAAGGATATAGATAGGGTATGGAAAAGGTATAGGAAGTATATAGAAAAAAGATAGAAAGGGTACAACTGCGTGTTTGGGTGACGCCATGACTATGGCATGACAAGCATGG
>JBBQIG010000026.1:0-17458 GCA_038324715.1 Anaerolineae bacterium
TTCCTTTCATCCCCGCGCCGACTTTTATTCTTGCGTTGCCTATTGAGCAAGTTTGCATATGGTGGCGATGTAATGATAAGAGAAACAGCCTCTTTCTCGAGATAATTTGGAATGTCTCTCGCATCACCTTCAATTGCTAGCTGGCTAGCTTCTATGCTAAACGCTTGTTTGGACAAGCGGTGTTCACAAAGTTTGACATACTCTGCCTGTAGATCGAATCCAATTGCATTACGGTCCAAATCACGGGCTGAAACGAGTGTTGTTCCACTGCCGACAAAAGGATCAACGACTAGCTCACCTTTGTGTGTAAAGAGCGAAATAAGGCGACTCGAAAGGCTAATAGGATATGTTGCAGGATGAACATTTTTATCTCGAATATCACGAGATTCATAATTAAACTGCCATACTCCTATTTGATTCTTCATCCATTCTTTAGCAGTGAGACAGTTAACATGCGAGGGTGCACATTCACATGTCCGCCTATAACCTATATCTAGAACCTTCTGTTGCTGTTTGCTCGCTGTTTGTGGATCATTACCATGAGTATCTGACTCATCTTCTGTAATAAGGGTGCTCATAGAGCATTAATTCCTATCTTGTTATGTGCAGGTGCCATGATTAGTAGATAGTAGTCAGTTTAACGACATTCTTAGTGCAGTAATGGCTGGAGACTACAAAATAGCTATTGAGCACGACTTGTTTCTATCTTCACATTACACGGGCCAATGCAGAGCACTAGAATCGTTAGGCTTTGCATGCAGATATCGGTCAGTAGTAGCTATATTCGTATACTGTACCGTATTTTCAACAATCACGATGCTAGCACACGATCTAAAGCATGGTTTGCATATGAATGCCGAGACCAGTGTGAGAAACATTAACCAGACCTAATCTCCCACCAGATGAGGTCTACTGTGGGTTATGTGGCTTTACCACGCGGAGAGTGGATCGGACAGGATTCGAACCTGTAACCAAGGAGTTATGAGCCCCCTGCTCTGCCATTGAGCTACCGATCCGGAATTGGGAAATGCGAGAGGAAAAAGAAGTGAGCGGGTGGCGGGAATCGAACCCGCGTAATCTGCTTGGAAGGCAGGAGCTCTACCATTGAGCTACACCCGCACGAACAACCAATGACTTCTACATGAAAATCGGCCACGAGCATCAACACCACGATGCCCGTGGCCGATCTGTCGGGGAGACAGGATTCGAACCTGCGACCCCAGCGTCCCAAACGCTGTGCGCTACCAACTGCGCTACTCCCCGGTATGTAGGCTTTCTATTGTACCGGAGAGTAGCGAAATGGTCAAACCGCGCAGGGGACGCCGCTCTTAATTTCTCTTACACTACAACGTCGCGATGCAACAGACCCAGCTAAGGACAAAATGCTCTCATCCCGCAGATGTGCGGCTACGGATTTGGCTCAAATACCCCTTTAAAGAGCCACCGATTCCCCTCAATGTTTTCGCAGCCAAACGGAGCATAGCAGCCATCAAGTGAATCGTTATCCGTAATGTGCACAGCTTCGGGACAACCCATATCCAACCAATCACTGGTCATGATATGCATTTCCGAATGGACATCACAAATACGTTGCACAAAAACAACTTCACCGTGCAGGACGTGACCATCGCGTTCAGTCATTATGATGTTGTGGGTGGTAATGTCTGATGGGAGCATGGAACAACCTCGCAAGCGAGCCTACATGCATACGGAATCCCGACAACTCGACGAACTTATGATATTTGCGATAAGGGGTGAAGATTAGATGTAAATTATAGGAGGATTTGCTTGGTATTTCAGTATTCCTCCATCCCAATCTGTCGAATTGACAGAAAAACCTTACAAAAGTCATTACCGAACTTTGGATACAGAGGCAGGGTTAATGTTTATGTGATTCTACATGCAACAAAAGACGCTGATGAATAGCTTGGATGGCTACTCACCAGCGTCTTCTAGAGTGTTCGCAAAGCAAAGGAGAATAAAAGAGTCGTAGGTAGGGTTAAAAGCAGGATTCGAGCCTTTTCCCACCACCCACTGAAACCCTAATTCATCCATTCCATTTCAAAATCTTGCCACACATTCACGGTGCCTTCCAGCGCAAAGAGTTGTTGCGCCTCACCACCATTGCTGGGAACAGCCCAGATTGCCCACGAACCAGAGCGATTACTCAAAAAGGCAACCCATGCACCATCCGGGCTAACCGCAGGCGACGCGTCGATGCTCGGATTTTCGGTCAGGCGTGTGACGCCACCCGCAGCATCCACCCGGTAAATTTCCGCATTGCCATCACGCCCCTCACTGACAAAGGCCAAAAATTGCCCAGTTCCTGCCCAATCTGGATGCATATCGGCTGCCACACTCGTCATGCCGCGCGGGTCGCCACCGCCACTGTTCATGGTGCGAATGCCACAATTATTGCCAGTCTCATCACAGCCTTGATAGGCAAAGCGATCTTCGCTGGGATGCCAATCGGGATACTGACCATAGCCAACGCTAGTTGCTTCATTGCCCACATCGGCCCAAACTACATACAGACGCCAACGCCGGTCACTCTCACGCGTACTGGCAAAGGCGACGTAGTTGCCCAAAGCATTCCAACTGGGGAAAGCATCTTCCGAGAATTCGCTAAAGCGCAATTCCAGCCCGGTTGCGGGATCATAAGCCCCTAATCCCCGGCTGCCACTGCGCAGATCACGGAAGACCATGCGCCCACCATCCGCGCGAAACGAGGGCTGTGTGCCGCCCACAAACAAAATCTGTGGCTTGGCAGAATTTACTTCCTGCAGATAAATGTTGCTTTGCCCATTGACCGGATCCAACGCCGAATAGAGCAGGCGACCACTCACAGACCCAGATGCAACAGGCCCCGGCGTCTCCTCGTCTGCTGCCACCTCTGGCGTTGTCTCCGCCAGAAGAGTTCCTTCGGCATCCACAGTCACTGTCACCCCGCCTGTCGCATCCGGCACCGTCTCCACCGTGTCCACCGTCGTCGCAAGTGAGGAAGTAGGCTCAGGCGTCACTGTAATCGTCACCTCGCCCGCGGCGATCACAGCACGCGTGGCGGTTGGTGGTGGCGTGGAGCCACCTTGACCGCGCAAGGCCAAAAGTTGTGCACAGCGCGTCTGGAAGTCATCACGACGAACAATCGATCCAGGAGGCACCGAGACATCCAGTGCCAACGTATACTGCTCCTCCGCCTTACACCACTCCTTTTGCAAAGCCCATTGATCACCCAAGGCAAAGCGCGCTTCTACCAAGAGCGTGCTCACCTCGCGATAATTAGGGTCTTGGGCATAGACAGCTTCATAAAGCTCCACCGCCTTTGCCAAATCAGTCGCCTCTTGTTGCAACGCCTCCACATAATTAGCAGCAATGGCGCGTGCAGCTTGCAACGCACTCGAATTGGGCTGCAAGACCAATGCCTTATCCACATACTCAATCGCGGTTTCCAGCTCATCCGCCTGATCCGCCGCCGCTGCCAAATTCACATAGGCGTTATAAAGCATCTCATCGACCTGCGACTTCTGGAAGGCGGGCGACTGCTGCTGAAGTTGCAAAAGTAACGTCACCGCTTCCTCCCACTCTCCTGTGCCATAGACCGTGCGCGCCTGCTCATAGAGCGTTTGATCTTGCGCGCTCACGGTTGCCGTGGTCGTGGGGGCAATCACTGCACCGGCAATCGGCGTCTCCGCACTGGCTACAGCGACGTTCGGCGCAGAAGCGACTGGCGTCCCATTGATGGGTTCAACCAGCAGCACTTCGCCCGTGGTTGCCTGGTCAACAACCGCCTGAATTCCTGCCATAGCCGCTTCATTGCCTGGTTCTAACATGAGTACCCGACGATATTCGGCAACAGCATCTTGCAAGCGTCCATCCGCCTGCAAGTCAACGGCTCGTTGCAAGGCAATGCCCACCTCTTGACGACGTTGCGTCTCAATCTGCCGCTGACCCGCGCGGATACCCAAGACCACGGCAAAGATGATCAAAGCAGCCGCCACCACTGTGACAGGGCCAATAACCCACAACAGCCAGGTTGGAAAAAGTCGTTCGCGTGGTTGATTAAACATCGGCTTGACTCGCTCTACTTATAAGGACTCTACGCATAAGGATTAGGGGGTGTCTCTGTCTCTCGACGAACAGTGGAAAATTGCAATCTATACAAAAATCTATACAAAAATGATAACTTATAAACTGTCCATGCCGTAGACGCTATAGACTGAGAATTTTAGCCTCTGGCATTTACTGATTCTCACCAGAAGCATACTCCAGGAGCATATTGCCTGCTTGATCCACCAGGCGCAGCGTTACCGCGGCATCTGGGGCAACGGTATTGAGATCATAGACAAAAGGAGCATCGGGCGTAGCTGTCAGCGCAAGCTCTGCAACCACCTGCTCTTTCGCCAATACAATCAGCGTTGCCGTCAACGGCGCAGTTGGGTAAACGCCAATACGTAGCCCCTCAGATGTGCGCTCCAAATTGAGCGCGGCATCCAGATTGGCATAGACCAAATTGCCAATGCCCTGCACAGGATACCAACTCTCTTCCCAACGCACCATCGCCCCAGCCGCCAATGTGTAAGGCTCATCAAATGTGGGTGACAAGCCACCGTGCAACTCTACGTAGGCCGAACCATCATCGGTGAAATCTTCGCTGTGAATGGCATTGCGCCAGCCTAACCCAAAGACCTTGCTGCCGTGGGCAATCTCCGCAGGAAAAACGCGCACAGCCCCAGCATCCAGTGTCGGATCATAAATACCCACAAAAGGGCCTTGTGCTGTCGGATATTCAAAGAAGCCCACATAGCGGTTCCAATTCCCCAATCGACTCAGGTCACGTCCAAAATAACGGGGCCATGTAAATAGTTTGCCTGTAAGGGGCAGCAGGGTATCGCCTGTGCTGTGGATGGACATAATGCGGCTTGGCAGGACAAAGCGCAGATTGGCACTCAATTCATTGTCTGGCCCAGGAGCCAGCATAGCCGTCTGCCAAAAGTGAAAATCGAGCGCATGGTCAGCCAGGTTACGAATGACAGGAGCCACCGTCACATACGCTTGATCCGGGTGCAGCGTCACCACAATTTCAGCCGCCAACAAGCGCCCATCCAGAGGCGTGGCAATGGCCGCGCCGACGCTGCCATCCCCATTCTGGAACGTTGTCACCTGCCACGGAGTTCCCCAATCATAGCCATGTTCGTTGACAGGCAAGGCCCATTCCAGCCCACCCAATCCCAACCAACCCCCTTGGCTCGCAGGCCCCCACGGTGAAGGCTTCACTACAGGATTTTGATAAAACATGGTGTCACCCGTGGGCTTATGCACCACCTGCCAGATACGCCCGCCAAGCTGCGGCAAAATGCTTACCTGGAGGTAGTCGTTCTCCAAGATCAGCAACTCATAGCGTCGCATCTGTGTCGCTGGCGCTTCTACAGAAAAGCGTTCCCGATCAAAACGGAAATAAGGCCACCGGTACGTTGGATCAAAGGCAACAGAGAGATATGCCTCCATAGGATACGTTGGTATCGTCACTTGAGTTGTGCAAATGTGCGCCGTACCAGAAGGCCCAAGGCGTTGGCTGGCATCCGCACAGGGAGCAAGTTCCACACGCGGTTCCGATCCTACACTATGCATAGCAGATGGCACAGCCAGGGGGGAAACGGGAGACGGAGCCATCACTGGCGTACAAGCGGTGACCAACAACAAGTTGCTCAACAACAGGAGCAGAATCATTCGTGCTTTGTGAAGCAAATTCAAATCAACCATTCCACCATTATACAACTGCGCCGGTGGGGGCAAAGAACGACCCCACCGGCGCAATTCATTTTGAATTTTAGCGACCGCGCAAACGCCAGTTAGGCATGAGCCAGTTCATGCAGCCCCGCAGCAGCACGCAACGCAGGCGCGCGGCTGGTATCTTCCCACGGCAATTGCACATCATCTCGACCAAAATGCCCATAGGCGGCTGTTTGGCGATAGATGGGGCGGCGTAGATCGAGGTCACGAATAATCGCACCAGGACGCAGATCAAAGTGCTCGCTGATCAGTTGTGCAATCTTCTCATCGGCGATTTCTCCTGTGCCAAAAGTCTCCACATTGACACTCAATGGGTGCGCGACACCGATGGCATAGGCAATCTGAATCTCGCAGCGACGGGCAATTCCCGCGGCAACAATATTTTTGGCAACCCAGCGTGCGGCATACGCGGCGCTGCGATCCACCTTGGTGCAATCCTTGCCGCTAAATGCACCACCCCCATGACGCCCCATGCCACCATAGGTATCGACAATGATCTTGCGCCCGGTGAGTCCGGCATCGCCCATTGGCCCGCCTACCACAAAGCGCCCCGTCGGATTGGTGTAAATCAACATCTCCTTGTCCACCAAGTCAGCGGGCAGCACGGGGTTGATCACATACTCAATTAGCGATTGGCGAATTTGCTCTTGCGTAATGTCGGCGTCATGTTGGGTGCTGATCAGCACCGTATGAATACGACGAGGCTTACCATAGGCATATTCCACAGTCACCTGTGTTTTGCCATCAGGACGCAGCCAGGGCAGAATCCCCTGCTTACGCACTTCGCTTAAACGCCGAGCCAACTTGTGTGCCAGGAAGATGGGCAAAGGCATCAACGTGGCTGTTTCATCACAGGCAAAGCCAAACATCATGCCCTGGTCGCCCGCGCCAACGGATTCAATTGCATCACCATCCGTAGCTTTAGATTCCAACGATTGATCCACGCCCATTGCAATATCCGGGCTTTGTGAAGCAATGGCAACCTGTACACCACAGGTGTTGCCATCAAAACCCTTGGTGCTGTCATCAAAGCCAATCTCCTTGACAACCTGGCGCACCAAGTCGTCGAAGTTGACAAATGCCTTGGTCGTAATTTCACCCAACACCATTACAAAGCCCGTCTTAATGGCAGTTTCACACGCAACGCGTGACATGGGATCTTGGGCAAAACATGCGTCCAGCACAGCATCGCTGATTTGGTCACACATTTTGTCGGGGTGGCCCTCTGTTACTGATTCACTGGTGAACAGTAAAGAGGGCGATGTCATGAATGTTGTCATTCTTTTCTCCTCCTAGAGATTTTTAGAAAATAGACGCCCACTTCAAGTACAGCCGATTTTCCCTGCACTACTCCTAGTGCCCAGTGCCCAATGTCCAGGCATTGAGATAATCCGCCTGTTCGGTGGTCAACGTGTCAATCTCCACACCCATTGCCTTGAGCTTCAACGCAGCAATCTGCTGGTCAATCTCCAAAGGCACATCATAAACCTCACCCTTCAGCTTGTCACCTTGCTTCAGGATATATTCTGCGGCGAGTGCCTGGTTGGCAAAGCTCATATCCATGACCGCGCTAGGGTGGCCTTCGGCTGCGGCCAAATTGACCAAGCGCCCTTCGCCAGCCACATAGATGTGTCGTCCATCGGGTAGCGTATATTCGTCAAGGAAATCGCGAACACGCGTAACGCGTTCCGCCATCTCGTTCAACCCCTTCATGTCAATTTCCACGTCAAAGTGACCGCTGTTGGCAAGAATGGCACCATCGCGCATTACCGACATATGTTCAGTGCTGATGACATGAATATCACCCGTTGCGCTACAGAAGATATGGCCCACTTTGGCGGCTTCAACCATTGGCATGACGCGGAAACCATCCATGACGGCTTCCAATGCGCGCAACGGATCAATCTCCGTCACAATGACATTGGAACCCATGCCGCGTGCGCGCATGGCAATGCCCTTGCTACACCAGCCATACCCACCCACCACGAAGTTCTTACCCGCCAAAAGCACATTCGTCGCGCGAATAATACCATCAATGGTGCTCTGCCCCGTACCATAGCGGTTGTCAAAGAAATGTTTGGTCTGAGCATCATTAACCGCCATGACAGGGAACTTGAGCATTCCTTGCGCTGCCATCGCACGCAGGCGAATCACACCGGTGGTGGTCTCTTCAGTGCCGCCAACAACATTCTCCAACAGATCCGTGCGATCTGTGTGCAACATGGCAACCAAGTCCATCCCATCATCCATGGTAATGTGCGGGCGCACATCCAGCACACTCGCCATGTGTGAATTGTACTGCTCGTTGGTCTCGCCCTTAATCGCATAGACGGGCATCTCATAATGTGCGACCAACGCGGCAGCCACATCATCTTGCGTGCTCAATGGATTGCTGGCGCAGAGGGCAACTTCCGCCCCACCCGCAATCAGCACGCGCATTAGATTACCAGTCTCCGAGGTAACATGCATGGCGGCAGCAACGCGAATCCCCTTAAAGGGTTGCTCCTTGCGGAAGCGTGCCTCCAACAGATCCAACACGGGCATTTCCCTAGCCGCCCATGTCATGCGAAAACGGCCCCGTTCAGCCAAGCCAATATCAGCAATATCGTAATTTAATTCTTTTGTTGCGCTCATTCGTAACATAGCTCCTTTAACAGAATCCCTTTAACAAAATATAGCTCGTATACCATCAGGTAAATTTAACCAGGTAGATTTAAAAAAAGTAGAAGATAACGCCCTACGCCTAGACCCACGCCTACTCCGGCACTTGCGATTCCGGCACTTCTGTGGATTGACGGTTGGAGAGCGAGGGCAAGAAACTAAGATGGGCAGGCTGTACATACTCATAAAAAGCCACATAGGTCTTGGAAGCGGCAGACGCCACCAATTCCAAGCGTCGTTCAGCGACAAGTTCTGTCTCTCCGGCTCCCCCTGCGGCAACAGCCCCAGGCCAACTCTCGGTCACAATCCAATTCTTAAATCGCCCCACCTTGCGCTCATAGACATTCTTTTCTACGGCTTCCAACACATAGGTCTGCCCCACAGTCACCAACATGGACTGGTTGGGAGACAGCAGTTGCTGGTCAAGCGTAATCAAGGCTGGTCCCGGCCAACCCTGGGCTTCGATCTGCGCGGTTTGAGGGTAGAGTGCGCGTGTGGTACGCAGAACTTGTCCCGAAGCCGTGTGCATTGCCAATTGAATTTCATACCAAATCGGTTCGCCCAACGCATGGGTGCGGGTGGGAATCTGTAGCGTCACCTCGTCGTCAACCGCGGCACTAATATAGAAATGAATATGCTCGTTGTGGTGCAGCAAAACTGTCCACACATAAGGGGCAACTGGGTCCAACCCCGTTATGTTGCCTGCACGCATAGCACGAAAGCGAATTTCATCGCCACCATGATAAAGCGCACGCCCTGGCTCGGTGATGTTCTCCTGTACAATCTGCGCCAGCGCACCCGAATAGACATGAATCTCTTGGGGAATAATCTCCGATTCCCCCCCGCGGCTATCTTGCACCTGCAACGTTGCCAAATAGTCGCCATCTTGTGCATAGAGATGGGTAACAGTGGGTGTGGTGGTTGTTACAACCTCACTGCCATCACCAAAGCCCCAATGATAGCTCAAGATATCCCCGTCCTCATCGTGTGCATTCGTTGCCGCAAACTCCACCATCAAGGGCGCTGTCCCAGTGGTGGGCATTGCATGAAGCGATGCAGTTGGAGGCAAATTGCCATCCTCAGCATAGTAGATAAAGTAAATCCGCCCCTCATAGATCGAAACAGCATAGATACCTTCAGGGGTAGCCTGCATATCGACCAGGCTACTTATGCCAGATGCAAACTGGGTCACCGATTTTGTCGGATCGTCCAGATCGACCATCCCCACCCAGCCTGAATTGAAGTCGGCAAAAAAAAGCCGCCCACGATATTGCTCAGGCCAAGCAGTGCCTTCATAAAAGGCCATTGCCGTAATCCCTGCCGCGCCCTCTGGGGGATGGGCATAGTCGAAGATGGGGTCTGTATACTCCGACGGCGCTGGCGGACAATCGACATCGGTGTTAAAGATCGGGCATCTACCTTCACGGTAAGGCCAACCATAGTTGACCCCTGCCACAACTTCATTGACTTCTTCCCAACTATCCTGCCCCACGTCAATGAAGTAAAACTTCTGATCCGCGGCTCTTTGCGTCATACGAAATGGATTACGCAGCCCCAATCCATAGAGTTCTGGACGTACGCCATAACCACTGTTGATATAGGGATTATCGAGGGGTATTTCATACCCACCCTCTGCTCTGGGCCGAATCCGCAGCACTTTGCCATTGAACGAGCTAACATCCTGTGCCAAATTTGATGCAAGCGTCGAGATTCCTGAGCCAGCATCGCCCGTTGTCACCAACAAATTACCCTGCGCATCAAAAGCCAGACCGCCGCCATTGTGCAAAGGCGACCAGAGAATATTGTCTAAAATGAGGGTCTCGCTATCGGCAACAGCTTTGCCACTTGCTTCATTATAGGTAAAGCGCGAGAGTCGATTGACCGTTGTGCCATCCCATCCGAGAGAATTTTCGCCAGTGCTATACCAAAGATAAAAGTAGTGGTTGACCAAAAATTCAGGATCAAGAATGATTGAGTAGAGCCCACTATCATACTTCTCGTTAACACTTAGCGTCAGCACTGGCTCTGGCTGCAACACACCCTGGCGCACCAGGCGCACTTGTGCCGTGGCAAATTGTTCAAACCCCATGCCCTTCTCAGTCACCAACAAATCGCCCGACGGCAAAATCACCATATCGGTTGGCAACGTCAAGCCGCTAACGACCGTACGCGCCACAAAGCGCGGCGGCAACTCCACAGCAACAGTGGCTTCACCATCTACATGATGCGCATAGACGGGTGGCATTGTCCACCACCAACAAAAACATATAACCACGAGTCCCAGGGGAAGGCTGTATGTCCACCCAACACATTTTTTAGAATTTTTTGTAAGCGACATATTCAAACAGGACTAAGCTATACAGAAGCGGGTTGCTTCAACATTTGCAGTGCTGGCTCTGCACCAAAGACGCGGCTATAGCGTGTTGCAAACTCATCCAACGTAAAGCGATGGGCCGTTGTACCCACATTCTCCAAGGCATAAACGCTGCACAACGAACCAATCTTGCCACAGACGATAAGGGGTAATCCTTGGATGAGTGCGGCAAAGAAGCCACCACGATAGGCATCGCCAGCCCCCGTCGGATCATCAATGCGCTCCAAATGTGCCACAGGTACGGAGATTACTTCGTCACCTGTATAGATAACGCTCCCCTTCTTGCCCAAGGTTAAGACCAATGTACCCACCTGTGCGCGAATCTCTTCCAGGCTCCACCCAGTTTTGCTCTGTACCATCGCCAACTCATACTCGTTGCAAAGCAAGAAGGCTGCACCGGGAACACTTTGATGCAAATCCTCACCACTCAAGCGCGCAATCTGCTGGCTTGGGTCATAGGCAAAGGGAATGCCAAATTGCTTGCACTCGCGCGCATAGTTGAGCATTGCCACTGGATCATTTGGACTAATCAGCACCAAGCTAGCATCTAGCAGGGCACGGCTTTCCAGCGAAATCTCGCGTGACTTGCTCATTGCTCCTGTGTAGAAGTTAGCAATCTGGTTCTGATCCAAATCAGTGCTCACAAAGAAGGTTGCCGTCAATTCATCGGGATATTCGATAATCTGTGCAGTCGTCAACCCTTGCTCTTCTAGCCAACGACGATAATCACCAAAATCTTCACCGACGGTCGCCATGATCACGGGATCGCCCCCCAACAGGTGCATGGTGTAGGCAATATTTGCCGCCACGCCACCGCGTACCCGGCTCATCGAATCGGCCAAAAAGCTTACGCTCAGGCTATCCAAGCTTTCGGGCAAGATATGGTCGCGAAAGCGGCCCGGAAATCGCATCAGATAGTCGTAAGCTACCGATCCAGTAATCACAAAAGACATACTTGTTTTTCCCCACTCTACTGATGAATCTTGTTCCAACAAACGAAGTAAAGGCGCACAGGCGCTAAGTTAGCCACAGATCAAGCAACTTCCAGCCCTTCAGAACCCGCCCATCCTGGCGGCGGTTGATGGGCAGAAAGTCGATCCAGCAATCGGCTACAGTCATCATCCACAATAAAGAGTTGCCGGTGATGAGGTCGAATAAAGCCCTCGTCTATTGCGCGTTCTATATATTGGATGAGCAGATCAAAATAGCCAGCGACATTGAGCAGCCCGATGGGCTTTGTGTGCAAACCAATTTGTCCCCAAGTAATCGCTTCAAAAAGTTCATCCAGCGTGCCAAATCCCCCCGGCAGCGCAATAAAGGCGTCGGACAAGTCCGCCATTTTTGCCTTACGCTCGTGCATGGTATCCACGACAATCAGTTCACCAATGGGATAACCCATCAACTCTTTCGTCGTCAAATGCTCTGGGATAATGCCGACGACTGGAGAGCCACTGTCGCGCACCGTGCGCGCGATCACGCCCATCAGCCCAACGCTGCCCCCACCATAGACCAGTCCCACATGACGGCGCACCATTTCCTGCCCCAATGTCACTGCTGCCTCGGCATAAATAGACCGGCTACCCGCGCTTGCGCCACAAAAGACACAAACCGCTGTCAGATTATTCATAAGGTTGCTGTGTCAGGGGCGCTTGTATCAGAGCCGGTGCTATCAGGATTCTGCGTGGCATTGTCACCCTCGCGCCGTTGCACACGCGCAGAGCGAATGCGTGCCTCGGCAGCCTCTTTGGCACGACGCAAACTCTGCTGAAAGGGTGGGTAACAGATGCCCTCTTCGGTAACAATTCCGGTGATATAGCGATGCGGCGTAATATCAAAGGCGGGGTTATAAACTGGCACATTCGCAGGTGCAATCAGTGTTTCGCCCACATAGGTTACTTCGCTGGCGTCACGCTCCTCAATGGGAATATGGTCGCCATCTGGCAGGTTAAGGTCAATGGTGCTGGTGGGAACCACAGCATAGACGGGAATCCCATTCTCACGCGCCACCACACCCAACTTATAGGTGCCAATCTTGTTGGCAACATCGCCGTTAGCTGCCACACGGTCTGCCCCAAAAATGACCACATCGACCTTGCCCGTTCGCATCAGATGCCCCGCTGCATTGTCGGCAATCAAGTGCATGGGAACCTCGGCGCGCATCAATTCCCAAGCGGTCAAGCGTGCGCCCTGAAGCCGCGGTCGGGTTTCGTCTACCCAGACATGAATATTTTTGCCTTGCTCTTGACAGGCATAGATGACACCCAGTGCCGTGCCAAAATCTACTGCGGCGAGTGTGCCAGTGTTGCAATGGTGGAGCAGATTGGAGCCATCCGCAATCACTTCCGCACCATGAAAGCCCATGCGCCGGTTGATCTCCACATCTTCATCCGCCAATGTTTCGGCCTCTGCCAAAAGAGCAGCGCGCAGGGTATCTAGCTCTACCCCATTGGTAGCAAGTTCCTCTGCTGTCTCCAAAAGGCGAGCAGTCGCCCAACTCAAATTGACCGCAGTGGGCCGCGATTCATCTAAAACCACCTTCGCCGCGGCCAAATCTGCAAGCAACCCAGCCGCATCCGTAGCAGAACTTTGCTGTGCCGCCACCACCATGCCGTAGGCCCCGGTTGCGCCAATCGCAGGCGCGCCGCGCACATACATTTCGCGAATGCTGCGTGCCACTTCTTCCACCGTGGCAAAGGGAGCAATCACCAACTCACCCGGCAACAGCCGCTGGTCGATCATCTGTACTTGGTTACCTTGCCAATAAACAGTCCGCATGATCCCACCAAACCTTCCAACCTAAAGCGGAATAGCACACCCCATTGGGCAATTGCACTTCCGACAAATTTCAGGACAAATTCCCCATGATCCAAACACACAAAAAACCCTCTGGCACGACCAGAGGGTGACAATCTTGTCAGCGCAGGATAGCGACAAAGCCGCTCTCCTGTTGCCCCCCTACTGGAATTCACAGTGTCTACCTCGGTAGAGTCTCTTGCAACTGTCGCGGCACTGCCACGGTCACTCCAAGACCCATCATCAAGCTTTCGCCTATACCGACGTAAACGCCGCAACCGGAAACCGGGACTCCAGTGGGTTGCCAGGGAGTGACGTCATCTTTATTCCCTGTCCTACACGCCAAGCATTATTCAGTTAGTGTTGGCTTCAAGCGCGCAAATAAAACCGCACAAGCCAGTCTCGGCAAGAGTACCACACGGTCCCACGGCTGTCAAAATCATGCGTGGCAGGTCAATATGGGCAAAACTGCCATCACTTCTCCTTAACGACAGTATCTAGTCGGTAAGGAGAAGTGGATTCAGATTGACTTGCTGTGCATTGAAGAAGTTAATCGTCCATACTTGGCACTAGGGATGACTGCCCCGAACCTGCGCGCCAACGGTGGCGAGAGTAGCCACGTTGACGATGTCGCGCACATCCGCTCCAGTTGCCAAGACATGAATGGGCTTTGCCATCCCCACAAGGATCGGGCCAATGGCCTCCGCGCCCCCTAGCCGGCTCAGCAACTTGTAAGACGTATTGGCGGCAGCCAAATGTGGGAAGACTAGAACATTGGCATCTTTTACCTGGCTGAAAGGGTAGTGGCGCTGCATCAGGTCGGGTACCACAGCCACATCCGCCTGCATTTCGCCATCCACTTGCATGTCTGGGCGTTGCTGTTTGACCAATTCAGTCGCCTGGCGCACCCTAGATGCCTGTTCGTGAGGCGTACTGCCAAAATTCGAGAAGCTGAGCATAGCGATCCGCGGCTCGATGTCGAACCTTTGGGCGAGTTCAGCAGCATTGATGGCAATGGCGGCTAGCTGCTCAGCCGTTGGCTCGATGATCACCGTAGCGTCGGTGAAAAAGTAGATGCGATCCTGAACCAGCATAATGTAGACGCCGCTCACCCAGCGGTTGGCTTGGGTGCCGACTGCCTGCAAGGCAGGACGTAGCACCTCTGGATAGTTGTACGTCAAGCCGGAAACGAAGGCGTCGGCATCGCCTTGATCGACCATGAGCGGGCCAAAATAGTTTGGCTGGCGCATGAGGTCGTTGGCAAGGCTCAACGTAACACCCTTGCGTTGCCGCCGCTGATGAAAGATTTGGGCATAGTGGCGACGGCGTTCCGGATCGTTGGGATCGACCACCGAAGGGGTGTAGTCCAGTCCAAGTACTCGACACTGTGCCATGATCTCGTCTTTGCGCCCCAATAGCAGAGGTGTGGCAACTCCTTGTGTCTCGACCGCATACGCCGCACGGATGATCTTGGGATGTTCGCCCTCGGCGAAGACCACGCGTTTTGGGTCTTGCTGCGCTTTGTGTTCCATCGTGCGCATGACCTGAACGCTCTTGCCCATCCGCGCGGCGAGTTGGTCCATGTATGCTTCCAGATCGATCTGGATTCGAGCAACGCCCGTCTCCATTGCAGCCTTGGCAACCGCTGGTGCTACCCGCATCAGGACGCGCATGTCCAGAGGTTTGGGGATGATGTATTCTGGAGCAAAACGCAGCGTATCCAGACCATAGGCCCGAATCACACTATCGGGCACATCTTCTTTGGCGAGTTCAGCCAGCGCCCGCGCCGCGGCCAACTTCATTTCCATATTGATTGCGGTGGCGCGCACATCCAGTGCCCCGCGGAAGATAAAAGGAAATCCCAATACGTTGTTGACCTGATTAGGATAGTCGCTGCGACCGGTACCAAAGATCACGTCCGATCGCGCCGCCTGAACCTTATCATAGGTAATCTCTGGATCTGGGTTCGCCATGGCGAAGATAATCGGATCGCGGGCCATGGAGCGTACCATCTCCTGACTGAGGCTGTCGGCAACTGACAAGCCAATGAAGACGTCGGCATTCTCCAACGCTTCTTCAAGTGTCCGCAGTTCGGTATGAACCGTATAGCGGATCTTGTGTTCATTCATCCCCTCTTCGCGCCCCGTGTAAAGCACACCACGGCTGTCGCACATGATGATCTTTTCTTTGGTCGCGCCCAACGCCATGTAGAAATCGGCAACCGCAAGGCCCGCCGCGCCTGCACCGTTGATGACAATCTGAACATCCCCGATCTGTTTGTCAACCAACTCAAGAGCGTTGATCAACCCTGCTCCAGAAATGATCGCCGTACCATGTTGGTCATCGTGAAAGACAGGAATGTTACAACGCCGCTGCGCCTCCTGTTCGATGTAAAAACACTCAGGAGCCTTGATATCTTCAAGGTTGATCCCACCGAACGTCACAGAAATCATCTCCACAAAGCGAACAATTTCTTCGGGATCGGTGCTGTTGACTTCAATATCAAAGACGTCTACATCGGCGAAGCGCTTGAAGAGCACTGCCTTGCCTTCCATGACCGGCTTGGAAGCCAATGCGCCGCGGTTTCCTAACCCCAAGATGGCGGAACCATTGCTGATCACGGCGACAAGGTTCGCTTTGGCTGTATATTCATAGGCAAGTTCGGGATCCTTGGCAATCTCAAGGACAGGGTGGGCGACTCCCGGGGAATAGGCTAACGAAAGATCCTGTTGAGTATCCATAGGTTTGGTCGCGACAATCTTCAGCTTGCCCGGTCGTCCTAGGCGATGGTAGTCCAAAGCCGCTTGTTTATCCGTAGACATGCACATCTCGCTTTCTTCGTACTCAAGGAAAGTAATTGTTGGGCCTATATGAGAGGACGGGCAGGCATCTTGTCAAACAGACAAAAAGAGCCACAGAGAGCCAAAGAGAGGCGTTGCAAGCTAAACCCTACTGCACGATGAAACCACTTAATACAGCTTCCAACAACTCATGGAGCATGGCTATTTCAGGGTGTATAACCCATAAACTAAATGTCCGTACGGCAATTTGTCGCCATTTTGGGAGAGGCCCTTTGAATAGACTACCACACTCTATCTCGTTATGCTCCACCCAGATGACCAGGGTGTATCGTGGTAGTAGGAAATACTCCGTCTGTAAAAAAGCGAAGTGCGTAAAAATTCACTTGTCACCACGAAAGAATTCGCCAAAGCTTTCGTCGGGACTTGGCACAGTCTCCATCATGGGACGCCGTACCCGCCATCCATAGAGTTCGGCAAGCGCACGGCTTTCCTCTACCATCTCCATACGCAGTGCAGATGGCGCTAGCACTTCCAGGTGAACACCCCACCCGCGTATCCAGGGCAGCATTTCTTGCCAGTCGGCAATTGGTGCCTCCCAAATACAACTGCCATCCGGCAGATCGGTGAGCTTCTCCAGCGGATGCCACATACTTTCCTTGAGGCGGCGCACCGTTGAACCTGGCGCAAATTTAAGCCGCACCGTTTGCGGCTTGCCCTCCCCAAACCAAATACCCCAGGCATGACGCAACAAATTTTCTTCATCAAAGTCACTGGGCAAAGTGAAAGTCCCAAGCAACTGAACATGGACAATTCGATCCATACGCAGCGTCAGCACCTGGTTCACCAGTTCGCTCTGTCCAATTAAATAGATGCCATCAGTCCACGGGGAAGGCTCCAGCAAGTAGGGAGAGAAGAGGTGCACGCGCTCACTCTCCTGCCGAAGGGAACGATAGGTAATGCGTACCTGTCGAGATTCAATCCAAGCGGTAGCGATTGTTTCAAATACCGCAGCCTGTGTTGGATCAATGCGCTGCGACGA
>JBBQIG010000027.1:0-17386 GCA_038324715.1 Anaerolineae bacterium
AGCTCAGTATCCCCACAGCCACGGCTCGCGCCGCAACGAAACCCCCATGCGTGCTGGTGTCGAACACGCAGCCCAAATATGGCACGATGCAGGCTATCATCTGGGCCTGATCGGCAAGAATCACTGCTTTGAACGCGCCGAGGACGTGGAACTCTTTGACACCTGGTGTGAAATTTCCCACGGTGGCTTACCCGGTGGCTTACCTGACCAATCTGAACCACGGGGTATGCCCTGGTTTCGCCCGCGTCAGGGCATTGACGCCGCCCATGAAGCTCGCCGCACCCTCATCGCACAGAACCCGCGCTTTGGCTATGCCGTCACAGACTACCCATTGGAAGACTACTCAACTGGACTCGTGACAGGGCAGACGGTGCGCTTTCTAGAGCAGCACCAGCATGAACCCTTTGCGCTTTGGGTCTCCTATCCCGATCCCCATGAGCCGTGGGTTGTGCCGCGCGCCTATGCGGATCTCTTCCCGCCAGAGGAAATCGTGCTACCCCCTTGGCGCGATCATGAGTTTGACGGTGACTCTGCACCAGAGCGCAACAAAATTCTCTATCGCATGTTGGGTGTGCGCGAAGATGACCCGGAAGACCTGCGCCGGTTGATGGGTGTCTACTATGGCATGATACGCTTCATTGACGATGGCGTGGGTGAAATCATGGCGGCGCTAAATGCGCTGGGGCTGGCCGAAAATACGATTGTCGTCTTCTGTTCCGACCACGGCGACTTTATGGGCGAACACGCCATGCAATGTAAAGGGGGCGTCTTCTATGACTGTCTGACCCGTGTTCCTCTGATCATGGCTTGCCCAGGGACTCTACCGGCGAATCAGGTGGATGAAAGCATGGTCAATTTGATTGACGTCATCCCCACGTTGCTGCAACTGCAAGGGCTACCCATCCCGCGTGCCATGCACGGTCAACCACTGCCAACCGTCACGGCGACTGCACCGCGCGACGCCGCGTTCTCCGAATATGGCGCAGGCGGACCGCCATTCCAGATGCAGGATCTAGAGCAAATGCCCCATCCCTTTGGGCGCAAGACCTTGATCGCTTCGCTGCGAGCGCGCGAAGCCGAAGGTCGCCGTAAAATGGTGCGAACCCGCCAGTGGAAATATGTGCATGACCCAATGGGTGATCGAGATGAACTATATGATCTAACCGCTGATCCGTGGGAATTGACCAACGTAGTCGCCGAAGCCGCCAATGCCACTGTGTTAGCAGAAATGCGCCTGCGCCTCGCGGACTGGTCAATCAATACCGAAGACGCCGTGCCCGTCCCTCTGCCAATGCCTCCGGCAGCATCAAGCTAGATCGTTTGCAGATTCCTTAGAACTTACATAAACAGGTAACAGGCACTTTCAGCAGTGCCTGTTACCTGTTTATGAATCACAACTTTATGAACCACAACAAAGGTGGGCGCGCTAGCCGCGCAGCTTGCCGCCAGTCTCTTTTTCCACAGCGCTTACAATCCGTTGGCGCAAGTGGGTGACTTCCTTCTCCGTCAATGGGCGCTCATTGCTTTGATAGGTCAAGCGGAAAGCCAATGACTTCATGCCCACTGCCAACGGCTCGCCACGATAGAGATCAAATAGCTCAATATCAACCAGGCGCGCATCCCCGGTAGCACGAATCGTGTCGAAAACGCGGCGCACGGTAATCTCTTCTGCCACCTCAAAAGCCACATCTTCCACCATCTGCGGATAATTCGAGATGGGGATCATTGGGTCTTGACCCCAATGGGGTTTGACCAATGTTTCAATCGCCAATTCAGCGAGCGCAATACGCACATTGGGCAGATTGAAGGCAGCGCGCACTGATGGGTGCAACTCGCCCATAATTCCAGCCTTGCGCCCATTCACCCACACCTCGGCACAACGTGGGCTAAAGGTTCCGCTCTCCGGCTGCACCCGATATTCCACAATCTCTGGCTTGAAGCCCAACCGATCCAACAATGTCTCGATTACGCCCTTGAGATCAAAGAAGTCCATCTCCTCATCCTCTGGGTTGGGGTGGTAGAAATCGCGTGGGGTGCGCGTGCCACAAAGCAACATGCTGACACGACGCTCCTCTTTGGGCAACACGCCATCACCCGTTTCAGGTAGGTAGGCACGCCCCACCTCGAAGTTTGCCAGCCGATCACTATAGCGCAAGTTACGTGACAAATCTTCAACGGCACTCACCAACAACGTCCGCCGCATAGCTCGTCGCTCTGGGGCAATCGGATTCGCCAACTCCACATAGGGCACATCTCCGTCTGCGGTCTTGCCCATACGCAGCTTATCATGCTCTTCGGGTGTGGTCAGCGTGCGGTTGATTGTCTCTTGCAAGCCGCAACCCACCAGAATATCGCGAATCTTTTCCTCAGCTTCATAAAGTTCAAAGTGACGTTGCACGGGCAATGAAGCCGCCAGCAGAGTCATGCCCACATGCTCATAGCCAATAATGCGTGCCACTTCCTCGGTCAAATCCGCAGGAATCCGCACATCCAGCCGGTGCCAGGGTGGAATACACTCCAGCAAAGGCTCACCCGGCTCATAGGCAAGAGCAAAAGTCGCTTCATCGGGTGCGTTGGGATCCACAGCACTCACCTCGCGCACAGCAAAATCCAAGCGCAGCAAGGCGTCATTCACCTCGGCAAAGGTCACAGGCATCCCCAAGAGACGACGCATATCACGTTCACTGGTATAGACAATGGGACGCACCTGGGGAACAGGATAGGCATCCACAATCCCCGGCACAATCCTTCCACCAGCATACAGTTGTAGCAATTCAGCCGCACGCCGCGCCGCCAGCGCATTCAACTCGGCAGGGATACTGCGTGCAAAGCGATAGCTTGCCTCGCTGTAAAGCCGCAACTTCTGTGCCGTGCGTCGATTTTTAATCCCCTAAAAGGTGGCAGACTCAAGCAGCACAGTACGCGTGGTTGTGCTGACTTCACTTTCCAAGCCACCCATCACGCCCGCAATCGCAACGGAGCCAAGGGTGTCAGCGATCATGAGCATGGAATCATCCAACTCACGATCAATATTATCCAGCGTGGTGAACTTCTCACCAGACCTAGCGCGACGCACAATAATGGTTGGCTTGGAATCGCCGTTGCGTAAAGCGCGGTCACGCAAAATATCATAATCAAAGGCATGAAGCGGTTGACCCCACTCCAACATCACAAAGTTGGTGATGTCCACCACGTTGTTGATGGGACGCATCCCCGCCTTAATCAGTCGCTCTTGTATCCATTTGGGCGACTCGCCCACAGTCACATCGGTAATCACAGTGCCCGTATAGCGGTTGCAAAGCTCAGGGTCGTCAATACGCACATCCACAAAGTCAGAGGCATGGTCATTGCCACTGGGATGCCATTCATCGGCAGGCAAATGGAGCGGTGCGCCTGTCAGCGCCGCCACCTCGCGCGCCACACCGATCATGTTGAGACAGCGCGCCATGTCCGTGGTCAATTCCACCAACATCACGGTATCGCCTAGATATTGCTCCAAAGGTGTTCCCACGGGAGCATCTTCTGCAAGCAGCAGTATGCCTTCATGCTCCTCGCTCAAGCCCAATTCTAACTCCGAGCAGACCATCCCTGCCGACTCTATACCGCGAATCTTAGAAGGTTTGAGAACTTTCTTGGGGCTGGGTCTGACTTCGCTATACGCGTCCACCAGTTCGGCTCCAGCGCGCGCAAAGGCAACTTTAAGCACAGGCAGCGTGCCTTCTGCTCGACTCATGCCCTTAAATGTATATAGGTTAGGCGCACCCGTGACCACGCGTTGTGCTTCCTCGCCGCCATAGGCAACATCGACCAGAACCAACCGATCGGCGTTGGGATGGGGTAGCACGGCAATCACTTCGCCCACTAGGATTGTTTTTGGATCCCACCAATCGCCAATATGTTCAAAGGCGTCGATCTCCATGCCAGCCAACGTCAACCGTTCGCTCAATTCCTTCACGGGCAGGGTGATATCTACATATTCTTTGAGCCAAGAAATGGGCACGCGCATAATAACCTCAACTAGTCTGCTTGCTACTTAAATTGCTTTACAAATAGCCAATACCCCTTCCTTGGAGCCGGGAACCCTTTGGGTGGCTCCGAGGAAGGTTGACTGCACTACAAACTCATACTGCAAATCTGCACTAAAACTTTACAACAAAAGGAAGGTGTTTCGGCATTAACCTTCCTCAAAGCTTCGAAGGAAGGGGTCTTGACCTGATCTCACCTAGAGAATTCAAATTGGAAGCAAAGTATCATACACCAAATCGTGCGCCAATGCGCGCCATTGTCCCCAAGCGCGACGGTCACCGATCATGCTACGCAAATTCAGTGCCATCTGCCCAATTTGGCTGGGCAACACCGCCCGAAAATCGGAAATCTGCTCGCACTCCTGAATCAACGGCTGCTTGCCACTGGTGCGCAGATGAAAGACATAGGAGACAAAGGGAGCCATCAAGTCACCGTGCCAAAAACGGTATTCAATCATCCCCAAAAAGCGCACAATCTCCACAGGCAGGCGGGTCTCTTCATCAACTTCGCGCAAGAGACCATCTACCACCAGTTCATCCCAGTGCACGCCACCAGATGGCAGACGAAAGATGTGGGCAGGATAATGAGCCTTGGCATGAACCCACACTTGTCCTGCGCAATCTTCAATGGCAAAAACGACCTCAGCCCGACGGTCGATCACTTTGTTAAAGCGATACGAATAAATATAGTCATCGGCTTGCACGTTAAAAGTGCGTTGAATCGGCGTGCCATAGCGTGACGATAATTCCGCTACCTCGTCCGTAATAATCATAGGTAAGCGCAAGGCAGGTACAGCCCACACCCCATCATGTCCCCAACTGCTTTCTGCTCCGACCATAGGCAATTCTCCTCGCCTATTCACGCTCCAAGTTGCTTCTTCCCGCCCGTTGACCATCGCGTCGTCTCCACCAACTGAGTGCTACTCCCACTACAGCTAGGAGTCCTAAGGTACTCTGAGAAATCGTCCGACCCACAATGCGTGGTGGCGTATCTTCAAACCGCAACAGGACA
This sequence comes from Anaerolineae bacterium, assembly GCA_038324715.1. GTDB lineage: Bacteria > Chloroflexota > Anaerolineae > Caldilineales > Caldilineaceae > QEUY01. The sequence continues at coordinate 5,038 of JBBQIG010000027.1, forward strand.
TAGCCTTCACCCTGTGGCACAGGCACCGTCATGCGTCCCAGCGTTCCCTCTGTTTCGGGAATAATGGGCAGTTCTTCCACTGGCTCGCCACCTTCTCCATCCAACAAATAGGCTCGCCAACCTGGATAATAAAACTGATTGTAAACAATGGCACGTCCAGGCAGTGGTGACCAGTAGAAAACTTCCTCCATCACTGTACTATGCGCTATGGAATCTACCACAAATCCTGTAGATTTGTGATAATTTACAATCGAGTAATCAACATAAGGGGCAGGTACAATAGGTTCTCCCTGCCGCTCCTGCGTCATATAGATGTCCGCCATGCCACTCCAGGTGGGAATTTCCTTTGTCCAAGCGGTCGCACCCGTCATTTCGTCGGCAGATTGCTGGAAGCGCATCAACGCCGCCAAACTAACAGGCCCCTCTGCGGGTTCGCTAATCTCCACGCGCAGCAAAGGATAGCTGCTCAATAGCACCACAGCCACCAGCCCAACCAAAGCCAGAGAGAGACCATGCCGACCATCGTCTGGCAGCCTCAACAATGGCAACCCTGCCAACGCACTCAGCATCACCGTCGCCACGCTAAACCAGCGCCAGGGGAACTGAGCATAGCCTAAGAAAGCGCCAATCAAGGGCAACTCCCACAGCGGCGCAGCCCACGTCAACGCCACAAAAACACTACCAGCAGCGCCGAGTATCCACACGCCAATCTCCCATCGCAATCGTCCCGCCGTGCGCCAGACCAGAAAGACCCCGGCAACCGCTAACAAGAGTGCCATCGGGCCGATCTGAAAGCTAATCGGGTCATTCGGGCCAATTGTACTGACGCCAAACCCCCAGCGTGGACTAAAAAGCTGGAACCAATGGACAAAATGGCCGCGGAAATCATAATCCCCGTCAAACCATTGATCCACGCGCACGTATTGATATTCCGTCAACATTGGAATCCAAAAGATTGCGCTCAACCCCAACCCTGCCAGCAGACCCAACAGTCCTAGCGAACCGCGTCGCAGCAAACTGCCAATCCACTCGCCCAAGCTCGCCCGCCTATTAGCCGGTGCACCATAGACAAAGGTCAGCACCAACGCATAGACCCCCAATAGCGGCGAGAAGAGCACAGTAATCAGGTTGCTAGTGAGCATGAGCGCGGCATAGCCTGCCGCCAGTGTCACCAGCCAACGATAATGAGGTCGCACAATCGCTTGGCGCATAGCCCACAAACAGAGTGGCATCCACACAAAGGCCATACTTTCGGCCAAATTTGCCCGTACATAGAGGTTGAGCAGATGGTAGGGAATGAAGACATAGACCAGCGCGGAAATCAACGCTGCCGAGCGTCCACCCCAGGAGCGCGCAAAGGCATACATGGTGGCGGCGCTGCCGATGATGCTCAAGCCAAAGATGCTTTCCACAGCCCCGGTATAACTAAACCCCCCAAAATGGAGCAAAAGTTCAGCCAAGAAGTGGCTCAAGGGGCCATAGATATTAAAGAAGGGATAGCCATAGCCAAAGGCAAAGTCAGGACTCCAACGCGGCCACCAAATGCCATCCGCCACCGCTCGATTATATTCAAAGAGGAAATAGACATGATGACGGGCGTCATTCGCCCCCCAAAAATAACCAGGCAGTGTGAATGGAGCAACGGCAAACCAACTAAGGGCAAGCGTGAGCCAAAAAAGCCCATCACGCCACAGGGACATTGGCTCAGTGAGCACACGAGGAGATGCAATCGCGGGCGCGCTAGCGGGCGCAATGAGTTTTGGCAAAGATGTGAACGGAACCGTGGGTGCTGTCGAGTGCGCTATGGTGCGCCTTGCCGGCTTACTCGCCATAGAGGATCAGCTTATCGTCAATGCCACCATTTACAGGCACGCGAGAGCCATCGCGCCAATCATAGTAGCCATAGATATAACGCAATTCACCAGCAGGCAGCGAGTTTGGCAGTTCCAGTTGATAGGTATCGGTTAAGATTTGCCCTTGCACCCAACTGGTAGCAGGTTCTAACCCCTGACGCGGCTGTGTGTCCACTTGAGCCACAACCTGTGATTCCCCCTCTTCTTCAACGACCGCTTGGAAGAAGACACTATAATCAAATGCGAGCGGTTGCAGCACTTGCCAAGTCACATCCAATGTCGCCTCGCCTGTGGCTTCGTCCTCCGCCAAGTCTGCGTGAAGCAATACCAAATCAGGTCGAAGACCAAAAGTTGCCACCGGCATATCAGGTGGCTGTACCTCCGTATAGTCAGCATGCAAATAGGGATAGCTACTCAGCAGCACCAATCCAACCAATGTCAGCCAAAGTGGGGTGCGCTGTAAATAGACGTTGAGCGCAGGCAAGCTACCCGCTGTCACCGCCAGCAATGGAGACGCCAGCAATAGCACCTGCCAGGGATAGGTGAGCAGTCGCTCCATCCGAGTCACCGACCAGAGTGGAGCCAAAATTTGGAGTGACAAGAGCAGGATGACGAGGATGCCAATCCAGCTAAAGCCAAGTAGCCGCCCCGTAATACCGCCGCGTTGACCACTCGTGCGGCGCATCCACAGCCATATCGCCAATATGTTGAAGGCGATTGCAGCGAAGCCTAGTTGAAACGGTTCAACCTGCCAAGCGGCAGTTGCAGGCGTGGACTGCCAGTTTCCCACAAACAATTGCGTGAGATTTAGAAAATGAGCGACGAACTGAACAGGGGATGGGCCTTGAATTGACCAGAGTGGGATCAGGCTGGAAAATCCTGCAGCACCGGAAACCGTAGCTACCAACAGCGCCAACCGAGATCGCTCAACCACAGCGGCATAGACAATCAAGAGCAGCGTAGCCAAAAGAGCCAATCCAGCCTGACTGCGCCACATCCACAACATGCTGAGGACAACGACCAAAGCAGCCGTCATCGAGCGCCCTTCGCTATACGTTGCCAGCCCAGCCAACGCCAGCGGCAGCAACCCCACAATCAGCGCATCACCCAAGCTACCGCGCATGTAGACGGTTGCCAAAATGGGCGGCAGCAGCAGATAGATCATCCCCGCTAACCCAGCCGCGCGATCCCCCAGTCGTGGGTGTAGCCAGACATAAATCCCCAGACCGCCCAACACGAGCGCCAACGCAAAGGTAATACGCACCGCCACCACAGGCGTAGCGCCCAGCAACATCAGCGGTTGCGCCAGCAAAAATGCACCGCGCCCTGTCCCGCGCCAAAGATCTGGCGTGGTTGCCAGCATAGCAATATCGCCAGGTTGGGCTGCATTAAATACGGGAACAAAACCTTCCTGACTCTTCCAATAACCAGGATAGGTTGTGGGGGCACAGACAAAGAGGCAACCCAATAACAGCACCCAGAAGCCCAAGCGAGGTGAACGTAAATCCAAAGCCATCATTGACGCCATCATTCAGGGTGGATCAGTTCCTCACTAGCAATTCGTCATCGATTTGATCATCAAACTCATCGCCGTGTACGGTATCCAGCAGCACGCCGCCACCTTCTGCACCCCCTGGCTCTTCTTGCCCACTAGGCGTTTGCATCGAGCGTGATTGCTTCATGACGCGGTTTGCATGTACCTTAAGCAACTCAAAATCGGTGATACTGAGTCCATAGCGATTGGTGGTATGGTTGAGAATCCGCACCAAATCCAGCGTGACCAATCGGCTTAACTCCGTATACGAGCGAAAACGAGTCCACTCCCCGGGGTAGTTGCGGTGAAACTTTTCCGCCGCAGGTGTCCACGGCACAGCCGCTTGCAAGGGTAGGATCGAACGTTCCAACTTCCACGCCAACTGCCATTCGGCGCCCGCGGGAGCCGTAATATCACGCCCCAGCAGAAAGTAGACCCGATCCACATTGGCAATCAATTCAAAGATGTCGTCATACGCAGCGCCTTGAACCGGCGTGCGGCGAATTTCCACACCGATCTGCACAGGCAATTCTGCCACCACGCGGCCAATTACCGCGCGGGCAGTTTCGAGATCATTGGTGGCGCTAACAAAGAGGCGAAGTTTTTCAGCCATAGGTAAATTATTATATCAATCTATTTACAGAACATTTTACAGAGAATTTTGCATCCTGTGAAGGATGCACTGGTGGACTGTGCCAAACAGGAATCCATTAGCAACGTGTAGCAGGGAAATTAGATTCCTCTAATCTACACTGGAACGCAGATTCCATCAAAAAAAGCTCTCCAAAAATGGTGCCCCCGTTCCGGCCTAAGTCTTAGCAACTTCCTCTTCCGCCGACAGGTACCCTTGCATGGGATTTTGCAGAAGACGCAAATCAGCATCCACCATCAAGCGCACAAGTCCGCGAAAATCCACAGTTGGCTCCCAGCCCAATTGCCGTCCAGCCTTGCTCGCATCGCCCACCAACAGATCTACTTCAGCAGGTCGATAGAATTTCGGGTCTTGCACCACAAATTCGCGCCAATCTAAATCTACATAGCTAAAGGCTTCTTCCAAAAATTCCTGCACACTGTGGGTTTCACCTGTAGAAATCACATAATCATCTGGCTCGCCCTGTTGCAACATCAGCCACATCGCGCGCACATAATCACCGGCATAGCCCCAGTCCCGTTGAGAATCTAGGTTGCCCAAGCGCAACTCGTTGGTCTGTCCCAGCTTAATTCGTGCCACGCTATGGGTGATCTTATGGGTCACAAATTCCAAGCCGCGACGGGGGCTCTCGTGGTTAAAGAGAATGCCAGAGCAACCAAAGATGTTATAGCTCTCGCGATAGTTGATGGTGATCCAGTGCCCGTACACCTTTGCCACCCCATAGGGGCTGCGCGGATAGAGCGGCGTTGTTTCGCGTTGGGGAACTTCTACTACCTTGCCAAACATCTCACTGCTGCTTGCCTGGTAGAAAAGGATGGTGGGATCGACAATGCGGATCGCCTCCAACATGCGTGTCACGCCCAACGCCGTGAACTCGCCCGTTAGCACAGGCTGGGTAAAGCTGGTGGGCACAAAGCTCTGTGCGGCAAGGTTATAAACTTCGCGCGGTCGATATTCCTGTAGTATCCCGATCAGGCTCATTTGATCGAGCAAGTCACCTTGCACAATCTCAATCTGATCCTGAATATGACGAATACGATCAAAGTTGATGGTGCTTGTGCGGCGTACCATGCCCACAACTTTATAGCCCTTGCTCAGCAAGAGCTCGGCGAGATAGCTGCCATCTTGGCCGGTTACACCGGTAATCAATGCAGTCGGCATTCTTCTTTCTCCTTAAATTTCATGTTAAAGATTTCATATTAAAAATTTCATGCAAGCTTTTACTTTATGCGCGCCATTTGGCACACAACGTTTTAAAGAGTGGGTAAGCGTCTTGATATAACGCGGAGATGGATTGTAAGGAATCAGGTAGGCTTTGGGAAAACAACATAATCTGCGCTATGAAGCGCAGGAAAACTATGAAGGTATAACCGCATCTTCCGCACCTTGACGGCGAACTTCCTTGCGCCAGCCATCCAACAAATCTTGTAAAGACCTACGCAAATCCACCTGGGGCTGCCAGCTTGTTGCCTCGACCAAGCGGCGGTTGTCACAGACGCTGATCGGGACATCACTCGGACGCAGCCGGGCAGGGTCAATTTGCACCTCTACTTGCACCGATGTCAAGGTCAGCAACGTCTCCAAAATCCAGCGCACGGGCCGCGCCTGTCCGCTACCCACATTGTACACTTCCCCTGCCTCACCACGGGTAATCACCAGCCAGTAGGCACGCATCACATCACGCACATCTGTAAAGTCCCGCTGTGCATCCAAATTGCCCACAATCACCACAGGGGGACGCGCGCCAATTTCAATTTCTGCAATCTGTCGAGCCAGGGTGCTGGCAACAAAATCATCAGATTGACCAGGCCCAATATGGTTAAAGCTGCGCACGCGCAATGTGGGTATTTGATGACTAAGCCAATATTGCAGCGCCATCATATCCTGTGCCACCTTGCTCACGCCATAGGGATTGTTGGGACGAAAGGGAGTTGTTTCATCCACGGGCAAATCGGCAGGGTCAAGTAACCCATAAACCTCGTTAGAGGTCGCCACCAAAACTCGGCAAGCCGGTGCCCAACGACGAATCGCTTCAAGCAAATTGAGTTGGCACTGAATGTTAAGCTCATAGGTTGTCCACGGCTGCTGCCAAGAGCCGCCCACATCGCTCCATGCAGCCAAGTGCAAGACATAATCTGGCTTTATCAGTTGGATTAAATCATGAACCCATAGTCCATTGCGTAAATCGCCCCGATGCAGTTGGATGCGGTCACGCAGATGATAGATACGGCGTTCGTGGCGGTGGACAATTCCATGCAATTCCACCTCCTCTTTGGGTGCGTTGGCTGCTGCTGTGTCTGCGCCAGTGGCAGATTCTGTGGCGGTTCTAACTCGCTCATCACTCAGCAAATATTCGGCTAGATGACTGCCTGCAAAGCCAGCAACTCCTGTGAGCAACACCCTCATTGGAGATCCCTCTCGAGTCCAACTACGCCTAGAAACATGTGCGTCATCTATTGCGCTCTCTACAAATACGCCACGAAATTTAACACTGCAACCCACAAAAATCGTGCAGTCAAGCCACGACAAGTGCGTCCACAGTATAGTGTACAGAGGTCTGCCCCACAAAACATGCGGCTAGTCACATGCGGCAACGCATCAAAACATGTCCCAAGCCACCTCAACGGCTCCCCTTAGCCCACCCTCGCGCATATCTCTCGGGCATATGAACAGACCCATTCCAGCAAACATTATTGGCGAAACAACTCGCGCATATATACATAATGCAAACATGACGCATGTATCATATTAACACCAGCATGTCATGATGGTTGCATGAAGTGTGTGGCTTAAAGAGGAGTAATCATCATGGTACGTGTGGAAGTAAATCTTGCTGATCCCGCCATTGCCTGGCGTGTGCGCGATGCACTAGCAAGTCATCCATTATTGGGCGGCGCAACTGCCCAAATTACGGTTATCGCCTGCCACCACGGTCTTATCTTAGAGGGTTGGACAGTAGATGATCGAGTAACACAGTTAGCAGTGCGTTTGGCGCGCCGTGCAGCGGGGCAATGCCCTATTCGAATGCAGTTGCATAGCCGCAAGTGCCTACAAGCTTAGCCCATAGCGGCGCTAATGCAACGCTGACATTTTGCTTATGAGAGCACAATACAGCACTTGCACTCGGCTAATGTGCGCCCATTATAGTAACAATTGTAACGGGTGCGGATGAAAAGTGACCCGAGTGAGCAATTTGAGCCACTCGGCAAGCTTTCCCACCAAGCATCCACTAACAAAGTCATAAAGTAGTACTCACAAATAAACCTAAGGTACAAGAATTATCAAGACAAGAGGAGATTAAACCATGCGTGTACGTACTTACAACGACTTAGTTCGCAATGCAACAGGAATGAACAATTTAGTAAATCGCTATTTTGACAATGTTGCCCATGACTATGGGCGCAATGGTGGAAGTTTCGAGCAGCCGCGAACGCAGGAACTCATGCTGCCGCTAGACGTATGGGCAACAGCCGAAGCCTTCCAAGTGAATGCCTATCTGCCAGGGATTAACCCGGAAGATGTCGAGATCACCTTTGAAGGCGACCTCTTGAGCATTCAGGGTAAGCTGCCTGCTGCGCCGGAAGGGGCCGAGTTTATCAAGAATGAACTCTATCATGGCTCTTTCGCCCGCAAACTCAGCTTTAACGTGCCCGTGGATGCCGAGCGCATTGAGGCCCACTTCCATAATGGCCTCTTGACCTTGACGATTCCAAAGGCAGAAGCGGTCAAGCCCAAGCAAATTAGGATTCAGACCAGCTAAGCAGACCGATTGGTATAGCTTTCTCATGCAGCACCCCAGGATCGGGATCCTGGGGTGCTGCTATTATAATTTATCAGATCGAGCGATGCTTAGACTGGTGTTAAGCAGAGGGCAAGGCGAGTTGACCTACACAATGAATATTATCATGGGGATATAATCATGGAAACTAACCAGCCACTCGGTCACTTTGCATGGTATAGTAGGGGGTATATTGCAGCGGAATACCGCGCCACACTACTGTTTATTTCCTCAAGTACGCAAGTCGCTCCCCATCGCCATGTTGACGGCGCGGCCTGGCGTGGTAGAATAACAAGACTCATTTTAACGAGCAATTATGCGTGTGGTCAACAAGATGGGATTTAACCTGGGCAACCATCAAGCTGCTATGCCCGCTGACCAAGGTTTTGACTATAAGGACTACTATGTTTCGCAAATTATATAACGCCATTGTTGGCGACCCCAGCGCAAAGGTCATCAAACGCTTTCAACCAGTGGTCGAAGAGATCAATGCGCTGGAGAAGCGATTTGAAGCCATGTCGGATGACGAACTACGCGAATTAACTGCGGAGTTCAAAAAGCGCATCCAGTCGGCGGCGGTTGGCTTGCAAGAGCAGCTTGCCGAGGCCGAACAACAATATCTAGCCGTGCTTGGCACCGATGAGCAGAAGTTTGCACGGGTTGAAGTTGACCGAGTCCAAAAAGAAATTCTCGATGCCGAAGAAGACGAACTCAACGAAATTTTACCCGAAGCCTTTGCCGCCGTGCGCGAAGCCAGCAAGCGCACGTTGGGTATGCGCCACTATGACGTGCAGTTGCTAGGTGCCATGGTCTTGCACAACGGTACAATTGCCGAAATGAAGACGGGTGAAGGTAAGACGCTGGTGGCAACGCTACCCCTCTACCTCAATGCACTCTCAGGCCGCGGTGCCCATTTAATTACCCCCAATGACTATCTATCGAAGGTTGGTTTGCAGTTGATGGGGCCAATCTATCAGAAATTGGGGATGACGGCTGCGGTTGTGCAAAACAGCGCAGGCAATCCCGACAAGGGCAGTTTTATGTTTGACCCCGATTATCCTTCCTCGGATGACCGGCTGCTCTCCTTGCGCCCCGTTACACGCCGTGAAGCCTATGCTGCCGACATCACCTATGGCACCAATAATGAATTTGGCTTCGACTATCTGCGCGACAACATGGTGCAAAGCACCAGCCAGTTGTCCCAACGCGGGCTGCACTATGCCATCATTGATGAGGTCGATAATATTCTCGTTGATGAAGCTCGTACCCCGCTGATCATCTCTGGCGAAGCACGCGAAAGCTCTAACTTGTATACAGAGTTTGCAGTATTAGTGCGTAACCTGCGCGTGGACGAACATTATGTGGTGAACGAGAAAGAACGCGTCGCCACTTTGACTGAAGATGGTATTAGCTTTATTGAGGAACGTCTAAAGTTGGAAAATCTCTATGATTTCGCCAATGCTGAGATGATCCCTTATCTGGACAATGCGTTGCGTGCCTATGCCCTCTTTAGGCGTGACCGTGACTATATCGTGCGCAACAGTGAGGTCATCATTGTTGATGAATTCACTGGACGCATGATGGAAGGTCGCCGTTATTCTGAAGGGTTGCATCAAGCGATTGAAGCAAAAGAAGGTGTCAAGGTGCAAAAGGAGTCGATGACTCTGGCGACCATCACCTTCCAGAACTTCTTCCGCATGTATGACAAGCTGGCAGGCATGACGGGTACTGCCAAGACCGAAGAAGAAGAATTCCAGCGCATTTACAATCTGGATGTAGTAGCAGTGCCTACCTACAGACCTGTGATCCGTGAAGATCTACCTGATTATGTCTATCGAACGCCCGAAAACAAATTCAAGGCTGTGATCGATGACATCGTTGAAGCCCACAAGCGACAACAGCCCGTGCTGGTGGGTACAGTTGCCATTGAGACCAGCGAGTTGGTCAGCCTGTTGCTCAAGCGGCGCGGCGTGGAGCATGAAGTCCTCAACGCCAAGAATCACGAGCGTGAGGCAACCATTATTGCCCAGGCAGGTCGCCCTGGCGCGGTCACCATTGCCACCAACATGGCAGGTCGTGGTGTGGATATTTTGCTGGGTGGCAACTTTGAAGGCTTGGCGCGTGACCAACTGCGCCGTGAAGGAATTGATCTCACCGAGATTCCCCAAGCAGCCTGGAATCATGCCCAGGATATGCTCAAGCGTGGTCAGGATGTCACCAGTGCCTATCCTGAACGTTGGGCTGAGGTCTTGGTGCAAAAGTATAAAGAGATTGAGCGTGACAAACAGTTGGTGCGTGAACTGGGTGGGCTGTATGTAATTGGCACCGAGCGCCACGAAGCCCGCCGCATTGACAATCAGTTACGTGGTCGTTCTGGTCGTTTGGGCGATCCAGGGGCTAGCCGCTTTTACTTGAGCTTGGGCGACGACCTCATGCGACGCTTTGGTGGTGAACGCATCAGCGGCATTATGGAACGCTTGGGCGTGGAAGATGACATGCCGATTGAAGCAGGCGTTGTCACAAAAGCCATTGAAAATGCCCAGACCAAGGTCGAAGGTCATAACTTTGACATGCGTAAGCATGTGCTGCAATACGATGAAGTGGTCAATGAGCAACGTAACCGCATCTATGACCAACGCCGCCGCATCCTCACCGAGCCATCGATGAAGGTCTCTGTGGAGACGATGATTGATGAGGAAATTTCCGGCTTGGTGGCTAGCTTCCTTTCTGGTGATGAAGAGGATTGGGAATTAGAACACCTGGTACAAGCCCTGGGTGGCATGTTCCACTTGCCCGAAGAGTTCTCTGCCGAGTCGTGGGAGGGCCTGAAGCGCGAAGAGATCGAAGACCAAGCGGTCGAGATTGCGCTCAACTCCTATGAAGCAAAAGAAGCACAGTTGGGCGAAGAAGTCATGCGCCGCTTTGAAAAGCAAATTCTGCTTTGGGCGGTTGATAATCGCTGGATTCGCCACCTCACCGATCTAGACCGGCTGCGTGAAGGCATTGGGCTGCAAGCCTTTGCCCAGGTTGACCCGCTGGTTGCCTACAAGCGCGAAGCCTTTAATATGTATGGCGAATTGATGAACGACATTCGCGGCGATGTGGTCAAGGGACTGCTAACCCTCCAGGTGCAACCGAAGCAGGTCACTGGCACAACCACGAGCACAAACGCCGTTACCAATACAACAACCAACACAGTCGAAGCATCGGCTCCGTTGGCAGCAACACCCATTGCCCGCAACATTCGCACTAATCGCGATGCCTCGGTCGCCCAGACCGTCCGCAAGAGTGGACCTGACGTAGGGCGCAATGATCCTTGTTGGTGTGGAAGTGGCAAGAAGTATAAGAGTTGTCACATGAACAGCGACCGTGCCAAAGCTGGTGGTCAGCAAGTGGCAGCGGGTCGTTAATTGATGGCGAAATTAAAGCTTGGTGCACACATGTCCATTGCTGGCGGCGTTAGCTATGCATTGGATCGGGCAGCGTCTGTCAATAGCAACGCTGTCCAAGTGTTCACCAAGAACAATCGTCAGTGGCAGGGCTTACCCATTGCCGAACCAGACATTATTCGTTGGCACAGCCAAACATGTCTCCATCAGATTCCTGATGCCGTGAGCCATGCCAGCTATCTAATCAACTTGGCAAGCCCGCAAGACCCTTTGTGGGAAAAGAGCATTGCTGCACATCAAGACGAACTCCAGCGCGCCCATGCCTATGGAATTCCCCATGTGGTGCTGCACCCGGGCGCACACACAGGATCGGGTATGGAGGCAGGTGAGGGACGCATTGCGCGGGCGTTGGATCTCATCCATGCGGCGACGCCTGCGTGTGAGGGCACACTCACTCTTCTGGAAATTATGGCTGGACAAGGCACTGTCTTAGGTGGCAGCATTGCTAGCCTGCGCCGCATCATCGACCAGTTGGATGATCCGGCGCGCGTGGGCATCTGCATGGATACCTGTCACGCTTTTGCGGCTGGCTATGATCTGCGTACCGCCGAGGGCTACCTTGCAATGCTCGATGAGTTGGACAAGGAATTGGGGCTGGCAGTGCTAAAATGCTGGCACTTCAATGATAGCAAGGGCGCATTGGGCAGCCATCTCGACCGCCACACCCATATTGGCGAGGGTGCGATTGGGGAAGATGCATTCCGCCTCATACTCAATGATCCACTATGGCACGGGATCCCCATGTTGTTGGAAACACCAAAGGAAGAAGATCTAAAGGAAGACCGGATGAACCTTCAGCGGCTATGTGCGCTGGTGGAGGACGCATCACGGATTCCTTCTGGGCTATCTGTCCCAACCCCAGAAGAGATTGCCGGGGAAATCGCAGCGGAAAACGCAGAACAAATTACAGAAGAAGTCCCAAAAAAAGTTACAGAGGAGACCGTAGAGGGATCCATACAGGAGATGTCTGCATGACCAACCAATCGTCCAATCAATCTGCCACCCCATCGCCCAGTAGGGCAACCGCGCCAGATCGGCAATTAATGCTCCAGGAAAATAGTCATCAGGATTATCTGACGGCTG
>JBBQIG010000028.1:0-17339 GCA_038324715.1 Anaerolineae bacterium
GACAAACATACAAATCACTCGTTACAATTTGCTCAAATCGACCGACCGGTCGGTCGGTCACGTTTGTAGGAGTATTTTGGCGTAGGTCGTTCGCTTTGTCAAAACTACCGAGGGGATATTGTAAATGTCATCAAACGAACCACCTATGCCCGTAAACATTCCACCTAAAGAAGCTGTCCTTGAAGCTGCCCGCCGTCTAATCCAACAACATGGCATGAGTGGCTTCTCGATGCGCGAATTAGCCCAACATAGCGGTTTGGCAAAGGCAACCATCTATCACCACTTCCAAGACAAGCGCGAAATTTTCTTTCAAGTGCTTGAGCGCGACCTTGTCAATATTCGCGACAGCCTTACTGCCGCGGCAGAAGTGCCTGGCGATCTGCCGAGCCGGCTCAAGTCCGTGATCCTCGCCTTTTTCAATATCAGCATCAAAAACGGCACCATGCTCATCTCCACACTCCGTGAAGCCGTAGGCATGGAAATGGAACTATGCACACTCATGAGTCGCTACCGTGAGGAGTTGCACCAGCCTATCAAGGACTTACTGGCAGAGGGCGTAGAGAGTGGCACAATTCGCCCCGTGGATCTGGAACAGACAACCATGTGCATATTTGGGATGCTCCAAGCGTACACTGGACGATACATGATCCTGAAGGACATTGAACTTGATGAAAAAACTGCCGATCAGATTGTTGATCTTTTATTGCACGGCCTGTTAAATCCGGCACCTGGCGCATCGAACAGCCAGCCGAGTGCCAAAACTGAAATCGTTGTATCACCACTACGTTAGATTACCAGGAATCGTTGCGCGCAATGTCGATCTTATCTTCCCTATTTTCCAGTTTTTTCACACTAACGTTGCAGCAGTCCCGTTCCATCTTGGGCATTGTGCTGCTGGCAGTTGCAATCACCCTCAGCAGTTGCAACTTTGGCGCGGCGGAAACAACGCCCGAACCCTTTGCACCGGAAAACTATGAACCGGGTGCGACTTCTGTTGCACCAAATACAGAGGTCGCTACACCTGAGTCAGCAGCAGCCTTGTCGTCAGAAGCAACAGAGCAAGAAGCCGCGCCACAAAGCGATTCGCCTGCCGCAGCAGCCGCAACTGGCCCGTGGGTTTACACAGGTGAAATTGAACCTGAAGAAGAAGTGACAATTGTCACCGAGGTTGGCGGCTATGTATTAGAGTTGAATGTCCAGGAAGGCGATCATCTGGTTGCCGGGCAAGTTCTCATGCGCGTGGATAGCAGCAGCCTAGAAGCACAACGTGCCCAAGCGCTGGCTGGCCTACAAGCAGCCCAAGCCCAAGTTGAACTGCTCCAGGTGCAAGCAGGTGATGCCGACATTGAAGCCGCACGTGCCGGTGTTGCCGCCGCCGATGCTGCCTACAAACGTGCGCTCGAAGGCCCCACCGCTGAAGATTTAACCATGGCACAATCGCAACTCTTTCAAGCCGAAGCAGCGGTGCGCCGCGCCCAGGCAGCCTATGACCAAGTCAAGTGGAATCCACTCATCGCCGCCTTGCCCGAAAGCCTCCAGTTGCAACAGGCAACGCTGATGCTCGAGTCGGCACAAGCCCAATATGATAAGTTGGCAAAGGGCAGCACTGAGGACATCATTGCCGGAGCCTATGCCCAGTTGGCAGCCGCGCGCGCCCAACTGCAACGGCTGGAAGATGGCCCCGAAGAGGCTCAGGTTCAGGCTGTGGAGGCGCAAGTACGCCAAGCCGAAACGGCACTCTATCTAACACAGCTTCAGCTAAACAAAGCCACCGTGCGCTCACCGATTGATGGCATTGTTGCCAATGTCAATCTTTCTGTGGGTGCAATGGCACTGCCCGGTTCTCCTGCGTTGCGCCTGCTTTCGCCAACCAACAAGATCGTCATCCCGGTTGAAGAAAACCGCATGTCGCAGCTGCGCATCGGGCAGAAGGCCCACATTCGCGTAAATGCCTATCCAGATCAAATCTTCGAGGGAAGTGTTGACGCCATCGCGCCACAACTTGACCCAGCCACGCGTACCGTGCGTGTAACTGTCCGCCCCACAGGCGATGCAACAGGTCTCACACCCGGTATGTTCGCCACGGTCGAACTTCTACCCGAGTAAATGTTTGACTTACGTGTTAGTCCATTCACATTTTAGTCCATTCACATTGGCCCAATGAGTTGGCCCAATTAAAGCGACACTGCTGAAGAAGTCTCACGTTAGAGGAACAAGCATTTATGAAACTTTGGAATATAGCAATCAAACAGCCCGTCTTTATGACGATGATCTTAACGGCTGGCATCGTCATGGGTATCCTGTCTTATACACGGATGCCCGTGAATCTCTTCCCAGATGTTGAGTTTCCGGTTCTGGTTGTCAACACTATCTACCCAGGGGCAAGCCCAGAAGAAATTGAAGAGCAGGTCACTTCGCCGCTAGAAAGTGAACTGAGCACGGTAGGCGGTCTGGAGACAATACAATCCACCTCAGCCGAAGGCGTGAGTACGATCATCATGCAGTTTGATCTAGACCTCGAGGTGGATGCCGTAAGTCAGGATGTGCGCGAAAAGGTTAACCTGTTGCGCAACCAATTGCCTACAGGTGTACAAGACCCGATCATCCAGACCTTTAACCCCACGGATCAGCCAATCCTGAACTTTAGCGTGGCGGACACATCGGGCCAACTTACGCAGTCAGAGCTTCGCAAGCTGGTGGAAGAAGAGCTTCAGAAACCCCTGGAACGCATCCCTAACGTCTCTGCAGTCAGTGTCAACGGTGGGCAAGTACGTGAAATCCAGATAAATCTGAACGCACAAGCGATGCAAGCCCTACGCATTGCGCCACAACAAGTCACGAGTGCGCTACAAAGTGCAAACATCAACTTGCCCGGTGGCGCGGTTGAGGACGGAGGGCAAGAGTTGCTTGTCCGCACGCCAGCCAACTTGCAGACGCTCGAAGATGTCGGCAACATCATCGTCATACAGCGCACTTCGCCCATCTATCTGCGTGACATTGCCACCATCGTCGATGGATTTGAAGAACAAAATACAATTACGCGGCTCAACAGTGAAGACGCCATTGTCCTCAACATCCGCAAACAAAGTGGCAGCAACACCGTCACAGTTGCGGAGGAAGTCAAAGAGGAGCTAGAAGTACTTCAAGCCGAAAATCCAAATCTGCGCATCGCCATCAGTAGTGACGAATCAATATTAGTCGAGGAATCAACCGACGGCGCAATCGAAGACTTGCTCTATGGTGCAATCCTCGCCGCCTTGGTCATGCTCTTCTTCTTCCGAGATCTACGCAACACGCTTGTCACGGTGGCGGGTTTGCCTGTCATTATGATCTCGACGCTCTTCTTTATGGATCTCTTTGGCATCTCGCTCAACCAGATTTCCCTCTTGGCACTGGCGCTGGTCGTTGGCCTTGTCATTGATGATGGCATTGTGGTGCGCGAAAATATTCTTCGTTGGGTAGAGAAAGGCTTCTCGCCACGCGTCGCCGCCAGCTTGGGCACGTCAGAGGTTGCCATGCCCGTCGTTGCGATTGGAGCAACCATTCTGGCGGTGTTTCTGCCCGTAGCCTTTGCTGAAGGGATTATTGGCAAATTCTTCCTCGACTTTGGCCTCACCGTCTCCATCGCCATGGTGCTCTCGGTCTTTGAAGCCCTCACAATGGCACCTTTACTGAGTGCCTACTTCTTCAAGAAGAAGCCAGGGTCTATTGACGTTGAGCTAGACGAGCTTGACGCCCTTGAAGAGCGCGGCTATGCAATTGCCGATGAAGGTGAAGATGATTCTCATAACAAGAGTTGGTTGAATCGCGTTTATGGCAGCATGATCCACTGGACGATGCGCCACAAAATTATTGCGTCGTTGATTTCTATTGTCATCATCATCGCGAGTTTCTCCAGCATTGCCTTCATTGAAGTCAGCTTCTTGCCCCCCACCAGCCAAGATCAATTTAACGTTTCCATGAGTATGCCAGGTGGCACGCCGCTACAAGCGACCTTGCAGGAAGCAATTCAGATTGAGCGCATCCTGCTTCAACATTCAGCAGTAGAGGATGTCGTCACGACCGTAGGCGGTCAAGGTTCGCCGGAAGAAGCCTCCTTCGCCGTCAGCATGAAAGAGGATCTGTCGGATAGCATTACGGCTAAAACGATCATCAGCGATTTGCGTGGCCCATTAGCCAATGTACCAGGCATCATCTTCTCGACAGGGACATCGGGCCTCGGAGCCTCAGCAGATATTTCGCTGGAAGTAGTAGGCATAGATGGCACCGACTACAACGAGTTGGGTGCACAAGCCCAACTGGTGGCAGACCAACTGGCCCAAGACCCTAATTTAGCCGATATTGACATGAGCTATCGCTCCGGTCGTCCTGAAATGCAAATTGACATCGACCGCCAGCGCGCCGCCGATCTGGGTCTCTCTGTCTCCCAAATTGCCGCCACCATTCGCCTGCTGGTCAATGGCGACGTCGCGACCACCTTCCGTGGTGAAGGTGACGAAGCAGACATTCGCGTAAAACTCGATCAAGGCGAAAACTTTGGACAAGAAGGCATCCTCAACATCAATATGCTCTCCACCAATGGCAATCTTGTGCCGCTCCGCAATGTCGCCCAAGTTGAAATTGCCACCAGTCCTAATGCCATTTCGCGCATTGACCGGCAACCGAGCATCACAATCAATGGCAGTGTCATTGGCGACAAGACTGTACCCTCTGCCGTAGCCGATGTTACAACGATGATGAGCAGTTTGCAGTTGCCAGAAGGAATAGAAGTTCGCTTAGGTGGCGACGCAGCCGCCCAAGAGGAATCTCTAGGCAGCATGATCTTGGCGCTCCTCCTGGGTGTGATCTTTGTCTATATGGTGCTTGCCAGCCAATTTGGCAGTTTCATCCAGCCATTGCTGATCATGATCGCCATGCCTCTAGCCATTGCCGGGGCAATTGTCGCCCTCATCATTGCGCGCCGTCCTTTGGATATGACTGCTATTATCGGCTTCATCATGCTTATGGGTTTGGTTGTTAAAAACTCCGTGTTGTTGGTTGAATTTGCCAACCGCGCTCGGCACAAGGGAGCAACTGCAGACGAAGCCATGCTGGTTGCAGGCCCAGTCCGCCTGCGCCCCATCTTAATGACCTCACTCTCCATGATTCTGGCAATGATTCCCATTGTGGCAGGCATTAGCGCTGGCGGTGAATTTCGCCAGCCAATGTCGATTGCCATTATGGGTGGCATGATTACCAGCACGCTGCTGACCCTCTTCGTTGTGCCATTGGCTTATGCGATTGTCATAGGCTTTCAAGACCGTATGGCGATACGCCGCAAGCATCGCCAAGCTCTAAAAGAAACTGACCAACTAGAAAAGGCACAAATGCGGCAACAGGAGCATGGCTCTTTGCCCGATGCAGAACCCATCTAAGCAAGCATTCAGGTCATGCCTGTACAATAATCCAAGAATAGAGCAAAGCAGACTTGTCCCTATACCTTTATGCTGGTTATCATCTTGAGTGGTATATTGACATTGAACCAACAAAAAGATACATAAAAAGATACAGATTAGGATACAAAGAAGGGTAATACAGTGAAAACAAGCTCGTCTTGCTACTTATACGCAGGTAAGATCATCATAAAATCATCTACTTGCTGATATGATAAAAGCACCAACATTCTTTCTTACCGCAGTTGGCGCAGCCCGTGTTGTCGGTGGTCCTCCCGCCCCAGCTGTGCCACTTTTGCTTGTTTTCCACGGTCATCTGGGAGCCGACATTGCGTCAAGGATCAACGAGGCGATCCGCAGCCAAGATATTGACATTGATCGTCTCCTAATTGCCAGTATTGTTGACCTTCATCATGTACCACGCTTCATGCGTCCAGCCGTGAGCTTAACCCTGAACGCAGCCTACCGTCATGCAGCATCTCAGCTTCCTGCATCCTTTAGCCCTTCAGAGTATGTGTTAATTGCACCCGATTGGACAGGCAAAGTGACGCGGAACTTTGGCATGGAGCAACGGTTCAATGACGTTGGCGTTGCCCTCGTAACAAACTCATGGGTAATTTCCAATAGCTACATCGGCCCGGATCCCATTACGGCGACGCAGGAGATGGTTGGCATGGCAATCCATGCGACCCCTGCTGACTGACTAGACCCGTTCCAGAACAATGAAATGTGCTGTGGCCCCCGATATGCTTCATTCCATACTGAGCATCAAGCAATACACAATACAACACCCACACAAGCCAACTATCAGCCTGTTGCTGCTCTTGCTTTTTGCCTTTGCATTGCGCGTCATTGGCTTAGATAGACTCAGCCTTGCCTATGATGAAGCTGCGACTGCGCTCATGGCGCGTGCAACTCCTGCGGAAATTATCGCCTTTCACTGGGACGCAGCATTTGAACATCTACCCGTTTGGGTGCTCCTCATGCACCTTTGGTCAAACCTAGCCGGACAGAGTGAATTTGCCCTACGTTTTCTGCCCGCCTTGGCAGGCACACTGCTCGTTGCCTTCGTTTGGCATCTAGCGCACACCATCTGGCCCGATAAGCCACGGCTGCCCTTCTTGGGTGCGATCTTTGTTGCGCTTGCGCCCGTCTTGGTCTATTACAGCCAAGAAGCGCGCATGTACACCTTGGTTGTGATACTCATGCTGCTCTCACTCCTGCTGATGCTGCGCTTATACAATGAATCCAGTTGGAACGTGGTAATAGCCTTTTGGGTAATCAATTGGTGTATGCTGGGGCTGCATTATGTCGCAGCATTAGGATTGGCAATCCAGGCGCTGGTGATCGGTCTGCATGCTCTATTCATTGGCCCCGTGCGCCGCATTCCCTGGCTCAAGCTACTGGTAGCCTACGTGGGCGCGTTCATCCCTCTTTTGCTATGGATGAATTACTCGCCCGGTTTCCGCGCCACGCTGGAAGTGGTCATGGAGGCGGCACAAGAAACGACTATCACCTGGCAATATTTTCTGGGCGACCTATGGCGCGAGCTCAGCTTTGGAGCAATCCGCTGGCAGCCACCCACCGCCAAGTGGGGTTACACCCTTGCGCCACTTGTGTTAGCAGGCGCGCTCATCGCCATCGCTCGCCCAGGTCGCACGCGGACTACCCAAATTGGGGCGTGGACGGTTGTTGGCCTTAGCCTTTTGCCCATCCTCTCCGGCGCAACCGCATTGCGTACCCTCACCCCACGCTATATCCTGTGGATAGCCCCCGTCTGCTATCTGCTCATTGCCTACCTTGCCGCGACTCTATGGCATCGTCATTGGCTTCCGGGTCTTGCGGTGATGCTGCTTGTGCTTGGTGTTGACCTCATTGCACTGCAACATTATTTCGGCTCCTATCGCAAGAGTGAGTACCAAGATATGACAGCCTATTTAGAGGCAAATGGCGACCCCGACAGGGAGATTCTACTGCTTGAAGCTCCACGCCAGCATCTGCTTGCCAGATATTACCTATCACCAGATTGGGCATTCCATCCCATGCCCACGCTACCCCTTTCCGCCTATTGGCCCATCACTGCGCCGCTCATTGTTCCCGAAGAGGAAGATCAGCGCCTCTTAGCCTGGCTCTCCACATTTGACGGCTTGTGGGTCAGCTATTCAAGCGAAAGCGAGGTCGATCAGGGTGAATTTCTGTCCAAATACCTCACCGCCGTTGCCTACCGCCAGCAATGTACCCAGTGGCTTGATGCGCGTCTTTGTCACTATGTCAGCCCGCAACACCTCACACCTATAGCGTTAAATCCAGTGCCAACTCTCTTTGGCGAGGAGTTAGCATTGACCAACATGCAAGCCAGCTTCTATCCGTCCATCCCGCCAGCAACTGACCTGATGGTGCAGCTAGATTGGACTGCACAGCAAAAACCAACGCTGGATTATAAAGTTTCGCTGCGACTCCTGAATGCAGATGGCACTACAGTGGCTCAAGCCGACGAATACCCTGTTGGTCCATTACTCGTACCCACTACCTGGAATGCTGGAGACGAAAAGCCAGGCTATTCTGCCGTCTCCCTACCCACCAACCTACCTGGAGGTCACTATCAACTCCAGATTAGTCTCTACGATGGCAGCACACTGGCCCCCACTCCGCACATAGAGATCACCAGCACACCAGGTGAAAAACCACCGACAACAGCCCCCATCACCGTAGCAGAACTCCACGTTGGTGATACAATGCAGCTAGTCCCTGTCCGTTAGCAATCCTGCTCGTCAGGGAAGGCAGCATCAGGTAGCTCACAGACGTTGCACCGCCAGCACCCACTGGTTGCTCGTTTGATCACGTTTATGATCTCACAGATGATCTCGCACAGAATTGTTTATGCAGAATCGTTCACACAGAAGGAAGTCAACTCGCGGCATGGCTTGGTCACGCAAAGATTGGTGGATCCTCATCGCAATCACCGGAATTGCAATCTTCTTCCGGTTTTTCCAACTCAACGCACTGCCACCTGGGTTCCAATTCGATGAAGCGTTCAACGCCATTGATGCACAAGCGGTCTTGGCAGGCAATCGCCCCTTCTTCCTGCCTGCAAACGCAGGTCGTGAAGTGCTCTATACCTATTGGCAGGCGTTGCTGATCCGCCTCTTTGGCTTTGATGTCTACACCTTGCGTCTCGCTTCAGCCATCCTCGGTGTGTTGGCAATTCCAACAAGCTATCTCTTGGTTCGTGCGCTCATTCGGCGCAACAGCCGCGCCGTTGCCACGGGGACTGCCCTCGCATTAGCCATTAGCATCTGGCACATCCACTTTAGCCGCTATGGCATTCGCGTCATCTCCATGCCCCTCATCTTCAGCGGAGCCTTTGGCTTAGCCTGGTTGGGTGCCTTTGCCGAGACGCGGCCCAAACGGCTTCTTGCCTACGTGGGCAGTGGTCTTCTGACCGGCCTCAGTGTCTGGACACACCCCACTGGACGCCTAGCACCCTTTGTTCTGTTGGCATTTACGCTGTGGTTACTCTGGCAATTTCCTGCGCTTCGCCGTCGGGCTTGGGACAAACCTTTGGGTGGTCTGATCATTACAGGTCTTACGGCCTTTCTCGTCTTTCTTCCCCTCGGCTTGGAGTTCTATCGACACCCAGAACTCTTCTTCGGTCATGCCTCCGAAGTCTCAATCTTTGCCGAGCGCGTCAGTGGCGACTCGCCAATCATCGCCTTCCTCGACAATCTCTTGCACGTTTTCGGCATGTTCAGCTTCTATGGCGACTTGGAGTGGACTCATGGCCTGGCGGGACGTCCCGTTTTTGATTGGCCTCTGGCGATCATCTTCTACATCGGCGTCGGGCTAGGCATTGCACGCCTGCTACCTCGCCGCGACGATACGCAGCGTGACCCCGACCAAGCGGCGCTAGCGCTCTTTGCGATCTGGGCAGCAGTCATGCTCTTTCCCTCCATTCTCAGCGAAGCAGCCCCCAACTACTCACGCACGCTTCCAGCCCTGCCAGCCCTCTTTGTACCCGTTGGGTTGGGCATTGCCTGGCTAGTCAATCAGCGCCAGCCCTTGACCTGGCTTGGCCCCATAGCGGCAATTGTCATCCTCATCTATAGCACCGTGCAAATGAGCTATGATTACTTTGTGCGCTTTGCCAACAGCCCCGATGTCTACTATATGTACGATGGGGACAAACTTGATGCGCTGGAGTATTTAAGCGAATACACAGGGGAAAACCAGGTCTACCTCTCTCAGCTTTGGGGCGACATGCACTCAACCGTCTATCTTCTGCGGCATGGCCTGGACATTAAATCGGTCGATACCGCCGACACATTGGTGCTACCCCCGCCTGGGCAAGGCGCGCTCTATGCCTTCCCCAACGAGCAATTGGAACGCGCAGAGCAGTTAGCTGAACTTTGGCCCGGGCTTACTGTCGAATCCATTCCTGATCCCTATGGCAAGATTTTGCTCTATACCGTACATATTGATGCCGAGCGCGCAGCCACTTGGCCCCCCTCCTATCAGCCAAATACCGAACGACGCGCAACCTTTACTGATTCGCCAGCGCTAGTGGGCATGCAAGCAACAAATCCCGACAAACAAGTAAGCCTCTTTTGGGAGGCAGATCGCCCCATCGTTGGCAGTCTAACCAGCTTTGTGCATCTCATTGACCGTGATGGTCAGCGCGTTGCCCAAGTTGACAAACTACCAGGCAATGGCAGCTACCGTACCTTTGGCTGGACGGTTGGCGAGCGTGTCATTGATCGTGCCTATCCACTCATTAGTGACCTCTGTGCAGGTGGTGAGCCAGTACGCGTTCAAGTGGGCTGGTATGAACTGCGCGAAGGCAACCCACAGCGCCCTCGCGCCGATACCGCGGGCACCACTGCCCTCGCCGGTGAGATGACATTACCTTATTTTGCCTACCCATTAGACTCACTGACACCGACCATCGCCACCGCGGCCACCATCTCCCCCACCTTGTCATTAGTAGGCTACACACCCCATATTGAAGACCTCCAAGCAGGATCACCGCTAACGCTTGACTTGGTTTGGCATCACACCGATGCCGATGATGCGGCTAGCGCAAATGGGGATAAAAAGGCATCTCCTGGATTGGCAGAATTCCAGCTCAGTTTGGTTGCAATGGGCAACAATCAAGAACCAGGCCAAGAACTATGGCAAGATGCAATCGCTCCTGGCAGTGACTGGGACGAAAATTTGGCCCTCTGCCGGCGCGTCCGCTCCTCCTTGCCCCAAGACTTAGCACCAGGCGACTACACCTTGGTGCTTGATTGGCCTTTGCTTCCCAATGCAGAACGCATTATACTAGGAGACATCACCGTTGGCCCATCCACTCGCCTCTATGAATTGCCAGAGATGGCGCGCCAAGTTGACGTCACCTTTACCGATGCAGAAGATGGCGAGATTACCCTGGTGGGACTCAGTGCAGAACCCACATTAAGCACGGACGGAAGCAATCAGATAGCAGTTGACCTCGTTTGGCAACCAGCCGCCCGCGTCAACAGCAGCTACAAAGCCTTTGTCCATCTGATCGACAGTGCTGGCACCATCATCGCCCAATCCGACGCAATCCCCGGTGGCAATGGAACCAACCGTTGGTTGCCAACCGAAGTCATTTTGGATCGTCATCTGTTGACCCTGCCACCCGAAGTTGCGCCGGGTGACTATCAATTGATCGTTGGACTCTATGACCCCATTAGCATGCAGCGTCTACCGACCCGCACGCCCAATGGGGAAGCAAGTCCCGATTCTGTTGCAACACTTGGCCCGGTAACTTTGCCGCCATAATTCCCATCATCCGGCCACTGTTCGTTCTTACAAAGAGCTAATTCAGTACACCAATGCATTAGAACTAAGCACAGACAAGTAAGCATAAGGAGCCTTGCCCCCATGGATTTGCATACTTCGTTGGATTTGCGCGAGCGTTATCATGGTGCGCTCTTGGGCCTTGCCGCAGGTGATGCCGTGGGGACAACTGTCGAGTTTAGCCCGCGCGGCACCTTCACACCCGTCACCGACATGACAGGAGGCGGCCCTTTTTCACTCGCACCTGGTCAATGGACAGATGACACCTCAATGGCCCTCTGCCTCGCCTCCAGCCTGGTCGAGAAGGGGGATTTTGACCCGCGTGACCAGATGGATCGCTACTGTGCCTGGATGCAACATGGCTACATGAGTAGCACCGGCACCTGCTTTGACATCGGCATTACAACCTCAACTGCCCTAAGCGCATATCTCAAAACGAACAACCCCTTCAGCGGCAATCCCGATCCCCGCGCATCGGGCAATGGTTCGCTGATGCGCCTTGCTCCCGTTCCCATGTTCTACTATCCTGATGTTGCCGCGGCAATTGAGTTTAGCGGTGAAAGCTCACGCACCACCCACGCTGCCCCCGAATGTATTGATGCATGCCGCTACTTTGCCCTCCTGCTCTGCCGCGCCTTCGCCGGAGAGGAGAAAGAACTCGTGTTGGCTGCTCCCGAAGACGAATTTGTGAAAACACCTCTCGCCCCAAAAATAAACGCCATTGCCGAAGGCAGCTACCGCACGAAAAGACGCGACCGTATTGTAGGCAATGGTTACGTGGTTAACAGTCTCGAAGCGGCACTCTGGTGCTTTGCCACGACCACCACCTACGAAGAAGCCATCCTCACCGCAGTCAACTTGGGAGATGATGCAGATACCACCGCGGCCATTTGCGGGCAGATCGCTGGGGCCTATTATGGGACTCGTGGCATACCCACTTCCTGGCTAGCAAAGGTCGCACTATGTGGCGAAATCGAGGCACTAGCCGATCGACTCCTGCCCGCGCCGGTGTAGCTCAACATGATTTGAGGTTAAGAGAGAATTTGTACTATCCAAATAATCGAATCTCGGCAAACAAAGGCAGCGCCACAACCAGTGATTGACGGATTGTCTACCGAACATTCTATGTAATTCGTCATGCATGCGCGATCCAACATACGTAGTCACCCGCTCCGCTGCGTCACCGGCATGCCCTTACGCAAACGTGCCTTTCTCACGGCCACTCATGCCCAATTCAAGAACATCGTGCAGATTGACCGTTCCCATCACAAAAGTTAAATCAAATCCGTCGTCAATCTACTGGCGAGCCTAATTCCTTACTGTTTCTAAACCAGAAAAGCCTTCTTTGCATCTTAATGCACTTCCAATAACGGATGTCCTTGGAACCGAATCCACGTGATTTGCGTCACCAAATAGTTCACAGCGTGAATTGCACAATTGGAAAACGATGCGTGTCTAAACTACGCAAATGTGGCGGTTTTTGGCGGCGAATAAGCTTGCTTCGGCTTTTCAATTACATTATCTTGAGCATACTTGCGATGGTTTTTTGTGCGCGCCGTTAAATACTGACTTGGTAGTGAAAGGAGATCAGATATCCAGTCTGCTGGCGAAACGCAGACGCGGATAGCGGCTTGAATTACGGAAATACAAGTAGAGGCCAGTTTCATCTGGTCGATCACAGCGCTATTCATAGTGAAAAGGGTTGAGATCGACGAAGGAGATACCCCGACATGCCCGAAACAACGATCGTGGATGGTTTCTGGACGATAGAGCAAACTGAAGAAGACAACCGTGACTTCAAGCATAACTTGGCACTCGTGATTGGTATTGATACCTATGGCAATGGCATATCGTCCTTAACCACAGCGGTCAATGATGCCAAGCAGGTAGGCCGTACCCTGTGCGAGAAACACAAGTACGCGACGCACCTTCTTGTAGATGATGTAACACTTGCGCGACTTAGCCTTATCTTTGAACAGATTCTGCCGCAGGTGGTAGGCCCACAAGATCGGCTACTGGTTTACTTTGCTGGGCATGGTATTGCCTTGGACGGTGATGATGGACCGGCTGGCTACCTTGTCCTTCAAGACAGTTCCGTCAATGAGCGCCTATCGTTTCTACCCATGAGTGATCTCCATCGGTGGTTAAGTGCTCTCTCCTGTCGCCACCTTTTGGTTGTGCTGGATTGCTGCTTTGCAGGTGCCTTTCGCTGGGCTAGTACCCGCCACGTGGCTCTTCTGCCCAATATTCTCCACAAGGAACGCTACGATCGCTTTATACAATCGCCCGCTTGGCAGGTCTTGACATCGGCTGCCTACGACCAGACAGCGTTGGATTTGCTCTCTGGCGACATAAAGCGGGGTATGATCGAGGCGACAACTGACTGCCACTCCCCATTTGCACAAGCGTTTCTCGAAGCTCTCGCAGGTGCAGGCGACCTAGCGCCGAAGGGTGAGGGAGACGGGGTCATCACCGCCACTGAGTTATACATCTATCTGCGCGACACGGTGGAAGTACAGGCAGACAAACAGGCAAACCACCCACAGACTCCAGGGCTTTGGCCTCTTAAGAAACATGGCAAGGGCGAGTACATTTTTTTGGTGCCAGACCATGCATTGAATTTGCCACCTGCACCAAACCTGACCAAGGAGAACAATCCGTACCGAGGCTTGCAATCCTATGAACGTCGCCATGCCAGACTGTTTTTTGGACGCGATCAGCAAGTCAAGCAATTAGCTGCGGTTATGGAGATGAATCCCTTGACCGTAGTGCTAGGCGCATCGGGTACGGGCAAATCCAGTTTGGTAAAGGCAGGATTGCTGCCTTACCTGCAACCAGTTGAGACCGATGAGCAGCCAGTGCCGAGTCGCTGGCATATTCTTCCACCTATGCGCCCTGGTGACTCACCGCTTCGAACACTAGAAAATTTGCTTAAGGAACTGGTTGTCGCGGGGCAAGAGATAGGTAACCAGGAAGACGGCGTTGCACTCTCTGGCAGCGACCTGCCTTCGTCACTACGCAACAAGCTTGGGCGATGGTTTAGCTTGCATCCTCAGCAACAGTTACTTTTGGTCGTTGATCAGTTCGAGGAATTGATCACACTCCTTCATGATATATCTGGGCGACAGCAGTTTCAACAACTATTGGCTGATATCCTTCAAGATCACGGGGATAATATTCGAATTATCCTTACACTGCGTACTGATTTTGAGACTCAGTTTACTAATTCGCCGCTCGCTCAGTACTGGCAAGCAGGGCGTTATATTGTACCGCCACTGACGCAAGCCGATCTGCGCGCCGTGATCGAGGGGCCAGCCTCAGAACGTGTGCTGCACTTTAACCCGCCCGAATTGGTGGATAAACTCATTGATGAGGTGATCCAGACACCAGGCGCGCTTCCGCTATTGTCCTTTACACTCAGTGAGATGTACATCAAGTACCTAGAGAGTAGAAGTGACAACCGCGCCCTAACGCAGATGCATTACGAAGAACTTGGTGGGGTAATCGGTTCGCTACGAAATCGCGCAACCTACGAGTATGCGCAATTACCAGACGACGCGTATCGCGCCACCATGCGGCGCATCATGTTACGCATGGTCTCGACGGAGGGGGGCGAATTGGCGCGAAGACGCGTGACAATGCCTGAACTGGAATATGCAGATGCGAAGGAAAATGAGCAAGTTGCGACCGTGCTCGACCGTTTGGTCGAGGCGCGCCTGCTGGTCCGTGACAGTGCTGATGTAGACGCAGATGGGACAGTCGATCCCTACGTTGAGCCAGCCCATGATGCCCTGGTTCGCGCATGGGATAAACTGCTAGAATGGAAACAGGAGGTTGACGAGTATCTCCCGCTACATCGACGCGTGACTCAAGCGGCCACTGAGTGGCAAAACGCCGATGAGAGTAGTGCAGTTGGTCTGCTCTGGAACAATGATCCACGCTTACCCCAACTGCAACAGATTCTTTACAGAGACGCCTCAGAGGATCTCCAGTCTGGCAACCCGCTGAAAATTCTCTGGCGGGCCCTATGGCCACCTCGCCAGACTCATGGACGTACGACGTGGTTGAACGCTAGTGAGAGTGATTTTGTACACCAAAGCACACAACGCCGCGCTGTATTATGGCGACGCACAGTTGGGATTGTGCTTGCTGTCATGCTTGTATTGATTGGATTAACCGCCTTTGCCCTCTACAGCCGGCAGGTTGCTCTTCGTGAAGAACGAAACAGCAAAAGTCAAGCGGTAGCAGCTTATGCGCAACAAGCCATTCAAAACAAAGATCACGATCTCGCCATTGCACTGGCGCTGGATGCAGATAGTATTGAGAATGCTCCACAACTAGCTGACAATGCTCTAGCCGCGGCGGCTTATGTTCCAGGAACCCAGGTTCTCTTTCAGAAGCACACTGCAGTGGTGAATGGCGTAGCCTTTAGCCCAGATGGGCGCTACGCCCTCTCCGGCTCGGCAGACAAAACAGCCTATATTTGGGATGCCAAGACAAGCACTGTTACCCACCAGCTTGATGAAACAGTTCTCCTCGAGCCGGTGACGAGCGTAGCCTATAGTCCTAGGGGCAACACAGCACTGCTTGGACTGGATGATGGTACGCTGATACTTTGGGATACGCAAAGTGGTGCGATTTCCCTGCGTATTGCAAGTAATGTCCAGGCAGTATCCGCCATCGCCTATCATCCAGATGGGCACAGTGCCTTGGTAGGTTATAGAGACGGAGAACTCGTTCTTTGGAACCTGCAAAATGGTGAATCCCTACTTCGTCTCGAAGGACATGAGGAAGGTATTGATGCTGTTGCTATCAGTCCAGATGGTAACACTGCCCTCTCTGGCTCTCGTGATCACAGCGTGGTCATGTGGGATCTTCAGAGTGGTAAAAAGCACCAAACCTTTGAGGGACACACAGCCCCGATCCTCTTAGTTGCCTACGTACCAGATGCGGACTATGTTGTTTCTGGAAGCAATGATCGCACAGTACGAGCCTGGGACATTGAGACGGGTAAAGCGATCGGTAGGTTTCCATTAAATGAGCACACTCAACCTGTTGATAGCATCGCCATGGCTCCGCTAGGTAACACCCTGGTCTCGGGTGCATGGGATGGCAGTATGATTATGTGGGGAAGGCCGAATAATAGGGGTGGATCTATTCGCACGTTTGTGGGACATCGCTCACCGGTTGTCAGCCTGGCGTACATTCCAGATGGCCGCCATGTACTCTCAGGATCTCGCGACGGCACCGTTCGCTTATGGGATGTGAGTGGCCCGGCACTAATCCGTCGCTTCGCTGTTGAGACTCTCTTGACGTTTAATGACCCAACAATATTCTATACAATTGATACAGTGGATGTTGATCCAATTCGTCGGCGCGCCGTATCTGGTGGTTTGGGAGCCTTGATCTTGTGGAATCTCGACACCGGTCAGGTCATTCACCGCATAGAGGAACCGTCCCAACGATTGTCAGCGGTGGCACTTGCGCCAGACGGTCGCACAATGCTTTCGGGCCACAAGGGCTACCTTGTTCAGTGGGATCTGGAGACGGGCCAGGAATTGCGACGCCTAGGGGATGAGGGTGAATATGAAGTGATCCAGATCGCCTATGGGCCGGATAGCAGCACAGTTCTGGTCGCGTCTTTGGACGGCTTCATACGCTCTTGGAACCTAGAGCGTGAGGCACTCAATTGGGAATTTCAAATACCGAACAGTTCGGTGTGGAGTGTTGCTTTTAGCCAGGACGGTCACCTAGCTATCTCCGGAAGTGAGGATAGGAGTGTCATCTTGTGGAATCTGGATACCTGTGCCGACGCGTGTCAACAGCTTTGGCACTCTATGGAACATCAAGATGCCGTCTATCGCGTTGCACTAAGTCCAGATGGGAAGACAGCCCTAAGTGCCTCAGCGGATCGTCGGGTCATTTTCTGGGATCTACTTACAGGTAAGCCACTCCGCCTTTTTGAGGGGCACACACTGCCAGTGCATGCGGTGGCCTATAGCGACGACCAAGAAACAATGATATCCGGCTCAGAAGATAAGTCGATCCGCTGGTGGGATATTGATACAGGTGTTGAGAGATTTCGCT
>JBBQIG010000029.1:0-17173 GCA_038324715.1 Anaerolineae bacterium
ATTATTTTTCAAGACTTTGAAGGGTCTAATTGGACTTGGGATCCGGTCGCCGAAGCCTACTATTGGCACCGTTTTTACCGACATCAACCGGATCTGAACTTCGACAGCCCACGCGTCCACGAGGAACTTCTGCGCGTGCTAGATTTCTGGCTTAGTATGGGGGTCGATGGACTACGACTGGATGCGATTCCCTATCTCTACGAGCGCGAGGGGACTAACTGTGAAAACCTGCCGGAGACCCATGCTTTTCTGAAGAAACTGCGTGCACATGTAGACGAACACTATTCAAATCGAGTGCTGTTGGCGGAGGCTAACCAATGGCCCGAAGATGCTGTGGCCTATTTTGGCGATGGTGATGAATGTCACACAGCGTTCCACTTCCCGGTGATGCCTCGCCTCTTTATGGCGTTGCGTATGGAGGATCGCTTCCCGATTATTGATATTCTGGAGCAGACACCCTCGATTCCCGAGACGTGCCAGTGGTTAATGTTCCTGCGCAATCATGACGAGTTGACGCTGGAGATGGTGACCGACGAAGAACGTGACTACATGTACCGTGTGTATACACAGGATCCGCGCGCGCGCATTAACTTGGGCATTCGCCGCCGGCTGGCACCGCTACTCGAGAATCACATGAAGAAGCTCGAACTCATGAACACCTTGCTCTTCTCTCTGCCTGGCTCGCCAGTCGTCTACTATGGCGATGAGATTGGCATGGGCGATAATTATTATCTGGGCGACCGTGATGGGGTGCGTACGCCCATGCAGTGGAGTCCAGACCGCAACGCAGGGTTTTCTCAAGTGAATCCCCAGAAGTTATTCCTGCCCGTGATCATCGATCCTGAATATCAGTACGAAGTTTTGAATGTCGAGAACCAGGAGCGCAACGTCTCGTCGCTGCTCTGGTGGACACGGACTGCGATTGCCGTACGCAAACGCTATAAAGCCTTTGGGCGCGGCAGCATGGAGTTTGTATCGGGCGACAACGCGCACGTATTGGCCTTTGTACGCGAGTATGAGGACGAACGCATTCTCGTCATCGCCAATCTGTCCAAGTATACGCAAATGGCCCAATTCAATCTCGCTGAATATGCTGGAACCACACCGGTCGACGTCTTCAGCCAGAATCGGCTGCTTGAGGTTAGAGAGTCGCCCTATGGCGTCACCTTGGGGCCATACGCCTATCATTGGCTGGCCTTGGAGAAGGAAAAGGACTCAATGAGTGATAGTTCCACAGCAGATCTCTTAGAACTGAGCGTGGCGGGTGACTGGATGTCGGTTCTGGATAGTTCACGCGGGTTTGCCGGTCAGGCGCTTCCCGCTTATCTGCGCTCGTCACGCTGGTTTGGCGGCAAGGCACGAACAATTCGACGCGTTGAGATTGTCGATTCTCTGCCTGTGACTAGTGATGGATCCACTGCCTATCTACTTATTCTTGAGGTGAAGTACAGCGAAGGTGCCGCCGACACGTATCTGTTGCCAGTGGCGTATGCTGGGCAGGACAAAGGGACAATGTTGTTAGAAGAATTTCCCCGCAGTGCCATCGCCCGCCTACAGGTGGACGGCGAACAGGGCCTTCTCTATGATGCTCTTTATGACGAAGAATTTCGGCAAGCCCTGTTTGCCATGATTGCTGGCGATACGACCGTCGAGGGCAGGTCAGGCCAGCTGGTTGCCTATCGAGGCAAGGCGCTTGATTTGCCTGTTTCTGACGGAGCTGCCACAAAGCGTTCGCGGGTATTAACTGCTGAACAGAGCAATTCCGCTGTTCTCTATGACGAGTCCCACTTCTTCAAGTTGTTCCGCCGCTTGGAAGAGGGTATCAACCCCGACCTAGAGGTCGAGAAATTTCTCACGGAACAAACGAATTTTGAGGGTGTCCCACCGTTCGCGGGTGCTCTCGAATTCCGGCGTCCACAGGCCGAACCGATTGCCATGGGGCTGTTGCAGTCATTTGTCCCTAATTCGGGAGATGCTTGGAGTCTTTTCCAGCAATTTGTCACCCGCTACTTTGAACGCATCCTCTCAAAACCAGAGGAGATCGAAAAAGCACCTCGTCTGCCATCGTCGCTCTTTACGATCAGCATGGACACTATACCGCCACAGTTGCTCGAAACCATCGGTGTGCCTTCGTTGGACATGGCTGCACTTCTCGGCCAACGGACTGGCGAGATGCACATAGCATTGGCCTCTTCCCCCGTGGATCCGGCGTTCCGGCCCGAACCGTTTTCTACTCTGTACCAGCGTTCACTCTATCAATCTATGCGTACACAGGTACGACGGACGCTCCAGACCTTGAAACAGCATATACCGAAGCTGTCGGAACAGGTGAGCGGAGATGTGGAACAGATTGTCAACATGGAGGACGAAATCCTACACCGGCTAAACCAGGTGACACAGCGCAAGATTGCGTGCGATAAGATTCGCATTCACGGCGACTATCATTTGGGTCAGGTGCTCTACACTGGCAAGGACTTTGTTATCATCGATTTTGAAGGCGAGCCAGCGGTGTCAATTGGCGAACGCAGGTTGAAACGGTCTAGTGTGCGTGATGTGGCGGGCATGGTGCGCTCGTTCCACTATGCCGCCTATGGCCCGTTGCGGCTGCCCTCGCCCATCCGGCCTGAAGATGCACCGGCGCTTGAGCCGTGGGCTGATCTCTGGTTCTCCTACGTCAGTGGCGTCTTCCTCAATGCCTATCAGACGACGGTGGAAGGTAAACCCTTTGTGCCCGACAAGGAAGGATTTGAGATTCTGACCCAGGTTCATCTTCTGCAAAAGGCGATCTACGAACTGAACTATGAGCTAAACAATCGGCCCGATTGGCTGGCAATACCAATCAAGGGTATTCAGCAGATTCTGGAGAAAACCTAAGTTGACTAATTCAAGCAACCAAACAACTGATCAGGCGGTTCGCCCTGACGTCAACCGCCTAACTGAACAAGATACCTATCTGATTCGGGAAGGCAATCACTTTCGGCTCTACAACCACCTGGGTGCGCATGTCATGGAGGTTGACGGTGTCATAGGCACACACTTTGGTGTGTGGGCACCGAATGCCCAACGTGTGAGTGTGATTGGTGATTTTAACGGGTGGAATCCCGACTCACATGCCTTATACGTGCGCCCGGATGGCACGGGCATCTGGCATGGGTTCATCCCCCACGTCGGTACTGGTACCCTCTACAAATATCATATTGAGTCGCGCACAGACCACTATCAGGTGAACAAGGGTGATCCTTTTGCATTTGCATGGGAGGAACCGCCAAGAACAGCTTCTGTTGTCCAGACGCTGGACTACGAATGGAATGACGATGCGTGGATGACAGAGCGTGTCAATCGTAACGCGCATGACCGACCCTTCTCCGTCTATGAAGTTCATCTCGGCTCCTGGCGGCGCGTCATTGAGGAGAACAACCGCTCGCTAACCTACCGCGAGATGGCGAAGTATCTCGTTGATTACGTGAAGGAAATGGGCTTTACCCATGTTGAGTTCATGCCGTTGACGGAGCATCCCTTCTATGGTTCCTGGGGATACCAAACCACTGGCTACTTTGCACCGACCGCACTCTATGGCACGCCACAGGACCTTATGTATCTGATTGATACGATGCACCAGCATGACATCGGCGTGATCATGGATTGGGTACCGTCACACTTTCCCGCCGACGAACACGGGTTGGTCTACTTTGATGGCACCCATCTCTTTGAACATGCCGACCCTCGTCAGGGCTTCCATCCCGACTGGCGCAGCTACATCTTTAACTATGGACGTAGTGAGGTACGCAACTTCCTCATAAGTAGCGCACTCTTCTGGTTGGACAAATACCACATTGACGGGATCCGCGTGGATGGCGTTGCGTCAATGCTCTACCTGGACTATTCACGCAAGGAAGGCGAATGGATTCCTAACCAACATGGTGGTCGTGAGAATCTGGAAACAGTTAACTTTCTAAGACGCTTCAACGAAGTGGTCTATGATCAGTATCCGGGGGTGCAGACGATTGCCGAAGAATCAACGTCTTGGCCTATGGTCTCCAGACCTACCTATGTGGGTGGGCTTGGTTTTGGCATGAAGTGGAACATGGGTTGGATGCATGATGTACTTGATTATATGGAGAAGGATCCAATCCACCGCAAGTATCACCACAACCAACTCACGTTTAGCATCTGGTATGCGTTCCAGGAAAACTTCATGCTGCCACTCTCCCACGATGAAGTGGTTTATGGCAAGGGTTCCTTGTTAGGCAAAATGCCTGGCGACGACTGGCAGAAGTTCGCCAACCTGCGCCTGCTCCTGGGCTTCATGTTTGGTCATCCAGGAAAGAAACTGCTCTTTATGGGGGGCGAATTTGGTCAGTGGAAGGAATGGAACCACGACTCCAGCCTGGATTGGCATCTTCTGGAAAGCAAGATGCACGGGCAGATGCGTAACTGGCTGGGCGATCTGAACCACTTCTACCGTAACCAGCCTGCGCTGCACGAACTCGATTTTAGTCCTGAAGGGTTTGCTTGGGTTGACATGCAAAATGTGGAACGGAGTACCCTCAGCTTCCTACGCAAGGGCAAAACTGAGGGGGACTACCTGCTCGTCACCTGCAACTTCACGCCAGTCCCGCAGAACAATTATCGAGTGGGCGTGCCCTATGGCGGCTATTGGGAAGAGTGCCTAAACAGCGACGCCCCGATTTACGGCGGCAGTGGTCAAGGAAATTTGGGGACTGTGGAAGCCTCGCCAGTGCCATACTATGGCAGCTTTGATTACTCGCTTTCGCTTACGCTACCTCCGCTCAGCGTTCTTTACATGCGATATAAGGGACAGCAGGCATAACGAGTGTGGTTAACTTTGAATAAAGGATGCCGATGCGAGGAGGAGCCGCCAACCCCACAGTGCTGCCATGCCGATTGCGAGTGTGAGCAGTAGGTTCTTGGTGCGCCAAGCTACGAATGCGGTAATGATTCCAGCAATTAAGTAGTCATTGGTGAGGGAGAAATCGACGCTCCCTGTGGGGGCAAACAGAGCAGGGACAATAATCGCCGTGAGCACCGCTGGCGGAATAAATTTGAGCGCCTTCATCAGGGTGGGTGGTAGGGTAAGCTTGCTGACCAATGCCAGTACTGGATAGCGCATGGCAAAGGTGACGAGCGCCATTCCAGCAACCAGCAGCATTTCACTGAGAATCATTTCTTGACTTGCCCCTGTGCCGTTGGGGTGGGTGCTGCATCTTCCGAGGCAGCAGTTATGGCGGAGGAAGACCAATGCTCTGCAAGCATCCCCACCAAGACGCCACAGAGCGCAGCGACGATTAACCCGAGCTGATGTGGTAGCCTGTGAAAGATTATTGCGCTGATGCCCGCTGCCAAGGCAGATGCAACGATGCTGCGGTTGACCAACTGTGGGATGAGCATTCCCAGAAAAGCGGCTGGAAAGGCAAAGTCGAGTCCCCAAGCCGCTGGATTGGGGATCACCTGCCCTGCCCATAGTCCAACATAGGTGCAAAATTGCCAGTTGATATACATGGGAATGGTTGTGCCGAGATAAAACCAGTGCTTGAAGGGGGAGGCATCGGCGCGGTTGTAGCGTTGAATTGTGACGATGAAACTCTCGTCGGTGAGCCAGAAGCCCAAGGGGAGCAGCCATCGTTGGGAGAGGTGTTTGACGTGAGGCGCAAGGGTTGTTGCATAGAGTATGTGGCGCAGATTGACAATGAGCGTTGTCAAGATGATGACCCAATTGCCCACCCCGGCTGTTATCATCCCTACGGCAACGAATTGGGCTGAACCTGCATAGACAAAGGCGGACATTGCCGCCGCGGTAGCTGGCGATATGCCGCCAGTTACCGCTAGTGCTCCAAAGATGATCCCAAATGGAATTGAACCGATGATCAAGGGGAGAACGGCACGAAAACCTGCTAGAAACTCCGCGCGCGGTGATGGAGTCGGCGCTGTCATGGATGCCAATTGCTTACTTTCGTGGCGTGCCGCGTAGCAATGCTGCCTGCATGGTGAATGAGCCATCCGCTTGCACCTTGAAGGCGTTCTGCACATCTAGTGGTGCATTTGCCAAGAGGGTGCGGATCACTGCCGCCTGGGGTGCTGGCGTGTTGATGCGTTTGATCCACGAGGCAAAATCGATATAGACCTCCCAGTTATAGGGCACATCACTCTCAAAGCCTGCCTGTTCCAGAAGCCCTAGCCATTGATCCACTGTGTGGTCACGCACGTGCGACGGATCGCGCAGCAATTCGATGGTCTGGGAGTGGGTGTCCAATATGTAATCGTTTGACGAGACAATGTCGCTGATCAACAGGCGTCCAGTGGGGCGCAGCACTCTGTGAAATTCGCGCAGAGCGGCTAGTGGATTCGGCCAATGGTGCGCGCTGTAGCGGGTGGTGATGAGGTCAAAAGAGGCTGCGGGAAAGGGCAATCCTTCCGCATCACCCTGACGAAACTCTACATTGGCAATGCCGCGTTCCTCGGCAAGTTTGCGCCCTTGCTCCAACATGGAAGCGGAGAGATCGAGTGCTACCACTTGTGCGACATGCGGTGCAAAGGTGAGGGCGGTATGCCCTGTGCCGCAACCTGCATCGAGAAGTTGCTCTTGCCCGGTTGTTTGCGCTGCCTTGACCATTTCGGCTAGGTCTACACCTGCTGCGTGGATGGGGCTGGTGGAGTAATTGGTGGCAGCTTGGTTGAATTGTTGCTGCACGGATTCTTTAACCGTGGCGCTGGATGAGCGATTTTCGGGCGTGGTAGACATAAAAGTGCGTTTCCTGTATTTGTAATTGGTGATGGTTTTGACCTTCCTCGGAGCCACCCAAAGGGTTCCCGGCTCCAAGGAAGGGGTGCGGTGTTAGATTAGGCTGGGACTGTTTGGGGCACTGGGGTTAGCCAGTGCATATACTTGGGTTCTTCACCGCGCACGATGCGGAAATAGAGATCACGGATGGACTTGGTGATGGGGCCCATCTCGCCATTGCCTATTGTACGGTGATCCAAGCTGGCGACGGCGGCGACTTGTGCCCCCGTGCCACAGAGCATGGCTTCATCGGCATAATAGAGTTCGGTGCGGTCAATCTCACGGCTTTCACTTTCAAGCCCTAATTCCTCTTTGGCAAAATGCACGATCGAACTCAAGGTGATGCCTTCTAGGGCATTGGCTGAGTTGGGTGGCATGATGAGCTTGCCGTGACGAACCATGATTAAATTGGCGGCGCTGGCTTCTGCAATGTGTCCATCCTGATTGAGGACGAGCGCATCATCAAAGCCATTCATGTGTGCTTCCGTTTTGGCTAGCGCGCTATTGACATAAGCGCCGGAAATTTTGCCGCGGGGCGGAATGGCTGTGTCATCCACGCGCCGCCAACTGCTTGTGCCTAGTTTCATACCTTCTTCGCGGGGCAGATAGTTGCCCATTGGTACAGAGAAAATTGTAACCTCGTCGCGTAGATCATGCAGGCGCACACCAACAACTTCATCTGCCTTGTAGAGCAGTGGGCGAATGTAGCAATTCTCGCGCCAGCCTTCACGCGCCAGCAAGTCGACGGTGATGTCCGCCAGATCCTGGGCTGTGTAGGGCAGTTGTGCCATGAGGATTTTGCCGCTAAAAAGAAAGCGTTTGAAGTGATCTAGAATGCGGAAAACATAGAGTTGCTCTTGGTCTTCATTCCAATAACCGCGTAACCCGCCAAAACAACCAGTTCCGTAGTTGAGGGTTTGTGTCATGACGCTAACTTTGGCGTCCCGGATGGGGCGAATTTCGCCCTCGAAAAAAGCAAACTTGGTCATGGTGAGATGCTCCTTTGGGCAATGAAATCAGTGTCACTTGATGGCAAAATGGCAGATCAGCTTCTGTTACAGCTTACTCGTTGCCGGTTTCGGCTGGGGCAAAGAAAACCAGCAGGGATAGGTCAGCTGTGATGGTGTGGAATCTATGCTCAACATTGGCTGGCACGTAAATGATTGATCCTGCACTAACTGCTTGATCTTCACCGGCTACGCGGATGTTGGCTTGCCCATTGACCACATAATAGAGTTCGTCTTCGTTATGCGGCTGCTGGAGATCATCACTGCCTGCAGCTAACTCATACAGCCCCGCGCTGAGTGACGGCACGCGTAGGAACTCTAAATAGAGCTTTGCCTTTTGGCTGCGCTCCTGTTGAAGCTCGTTAACGTGATAAGTATGCATCGTTGAGTTCTCCCCTTCGCATGGTATCGCATGATGTGCTTGCACAGAATGAATTTGACTCATGGCGGGCGAGATTAAATCAAGTCAGACTAAGGGTGTCCAGTTATCACGATGTACGGATGGTTCTGCGATGGCATTGGCACGTTCACGAATGGCACGGCTGATCACGTCTACCCCAGCATTGATGGCATCGGGGGTCAAGGTGCCAAAGCAGATGCGTATCGACTTCTGTTGTGCCGGTTCCGCCAGAAAGACTTCGCCGGGGGTGACTGCCCAGCCCTGGCGTAAGAGCGCTTGTTCTAGATCGCTAAAGGGATGGTAGCTGGGCATTGTCAGCCAGGCACAAAAGCCGCCTTGCGGTGCACTCCATTGCACAGAGGGCGGCAAGGTGCGTTGTAGTGCACCGACCACTGTGTTGCGTCGCTCACGGTAGATGGGTAGGACACGGCGCATGTGGCGCTTGAGACCGCCGTTACGCAAGAAGAGGGCTAATGCCCGTTGCAGCAAGGTGGGACTACAGAGATCGGTGGCACGGCGCAGCGAGAGCAGGCGCTCTGCCCAGCGCGGTGGTGCAACCACATACCCGAGGCGCAACCCGGGCATAAGCACCTTGGAGTAACTACTGACAAAGATGACCTGCCCGCGCGTATCCAGGGTGTAGAGAGGTGGCGGCGAGGGCGCGTCATAGGCTAAACGCCCATAGATATCATCTTCAACGATCATAACGCCATGTGTAGCTGCCAATTCCAATACTGCAAAACGTCGTTCCAGCGTCATACAGAGTCCAGTCGGATTCTGAAAGGTTGGCACTGTGTAGAAGAAGCGCGGTCGATGTTGGAGTATGGCTTGTTCTAGCTCGCTCAGAATCGGCCCTTCATCATCAAGGGCAACGCCAATGGCTTGCACACCATGCAACTTCAAGGTGTGGAGCAGACCGAGATAGGTGGGTTGCTCCACCAGAATACGATCTCCTGGTTGCGCCAATGTGCGCGATACGAGTGCTAGCCCTTGGGTTACGCCCGCCACCACCAAGACTTCTTCTGGCGTGGCATCAACGCCCCGTTCGGCTAAATCCTGGCTGATCTCCACGCGCAATTGCGGATCACCTTGCGATGAGGTGTAGGAGATCATAGCGAGCGCATCGGTTTGTAGCTCTGCTAAAGTTGACCAAAATTCTTCGGCTGGAAAGAGGCGCGGGTCTGGGGATGCGCTTGCCATTGAGCGCAGCCCGACAATATGGTTTACCTGTAAAATGTCATTGATGACCCCATCGGGTGTCATTGGTGCCATCATGCCCCGACCAAAGGTGTGACCGTTGACATCATGGCTGACAAAGGTGCCGCGCCCAACGGTCGATTCGATCCAACCGGCGGTCTGCAACTCGGCATAGGCGTTTTGTACGGTCAACCTTGTTACACCTAGATCCGAGGCAAACTGGCGTACAGTGGGCAGACGCGCACCGGCGGGTAGACGTCCATCACTGATGCGTTCTTTCAGGTATTCGCTTATCTGTTGGTAGAGCGCAACCGAATTTGTGCGATCCAAATGGAAATCCAATGACACGTCAACGCTCCTACTTTGGTACAGGTTCTTTGGTACAAGATCGAACAACAGCCTAGGCACAATTCCAATGAAAAGAGTGGGAATGGCCCAATTGTACTGGGTCAATTTCGGTTATGCAAGAGACAATGTGGGTGAGTTTCGTAGGCCAATTGCAAAGTGCTGGGGCGAAAGGTTTGTGAGGGCTTAACTTCAACGTTGGCAGGGCGTATGGTACAATGGCAAGGCTGTTGGGCCAGTGGGAACCTGAGGGTGTTGCTCGTGAAGCTGGACCAGAAAAAACGCCAACCAAGGAAATAATGATGACCCTGTTGACTGTATCTGCTCTCACCACTCATATCGTTGCACTCTTTGAGCGCGATGATACATTGCGTAATGTGGAATTGATTGGTGAGATCAGTAATTGGAAGCGTGCAAGCAGTGGGCATATCTATTTTAGCGTCAAGGATAGCGGTGCCACGCTGACTGCGGTGATGTGGCGTAATGCTGCGTTGGGCCATACATGGCTTCCCCATGAAGGCGACCAAATTATTGCCCATGGCTATGTGGGGGTTTACCCGGAACGAGGAGCCTATCAGCTTTACGTCAACCGCATACAACCCGCGGGGCGAGGCCAGCTTTATGTGCAATTTGAAGCACTCAAGGCGAAATTAGAGGCTGAGGGACTTTTTGATCCCGATGTCAAACGTCCTGTTCCAATTGCACAGAGGCGCATTGGTGTTGTGACCAGCCCGAATGCTGCGGCTTTGCGCGATATTTTGCGTGTGGTGGCGGCACGTTGGCCCTTGCTTGAACTTGTGATCTTTCCCTGTTTGGTTCAAGGAAGCGAGGCTCCAGGACAGATTGCCGATATGGTGCGGACGGCGAACCGATATCATGCGGATGTTGCGCCGTTGGATCTGTTGCTGGTGGCGCGCGGGGGTGGCAGCATTGAAGATCTGTGGGCTTTTAATGATGAACGCGTGGCTTATGCCATTTTTGAAAGTGAATTGCCCGTCATCACTGGCGTTGGACATGAAACCGATTTTACGATTGCGGATTTTGTGGCTGATGTACGTGCGCCAACTCCTTCCGCAGCCGCGGCAATGGTTACACCTGACCGATTTGAGGTGCGCGAGCGGCTTGTGGACGCTGTCGAGTGGATGACGGATCAGGTGGCGGGACTGGTGGCTGGAGAACAACGGCAGATGCTGAGTGTGGAGCAGCGGCTGGCAAGGTTGCACCCACAGCGCATGTTGGATCTGCGCCGCCAACGACTTGATGAGCGTGAACGTCACATGCATTGGATTGCACGCCGACGTTTGGATCGGTATCAAGATCGGGCTGCTTCTGCTATGCAGCGATTAGAGGCACTCAATCCACTGCGGGTTTTGGCACGCGGGTATAGCATTGTCCAAAAATGTGGTGATGGCGTCGTGACTAGCCCAACACAGGTTGCTGCGAATGAAACGTTGCAGGTGCGTGCTGCTGGGGGTAGTTATGCCGTTGTAGTCGCGGATGCAGGTGGCACTAGTAGCTGAATGTACACTTGCGGATGAGCAAGCCGCAGATGCGCGGTCGTTTTGATGGTTATGCGCTCGTCAAGGTAAAGCGCATTTTGGATAGATGTATAAGGTGAACAGATAGAGGGTGAGAGAGGAAATCGTGTATGCATAAGAAGCCACAACAACGAGTTGTTGCAGCAATCTCTTTGTTTATGATAGCCATATTGTTATCGGGGTGTAGCCTGCTCTTTGGCGGGAGAAGTTCTGAGGGAGATCCGACACCTGAGGTTGAGGATCGTGCGGTCGTACCGACCTTTACGCCCACCCCTGAGTTGCCGCCTACAGAGATCCCTGCGCCAACGGCGGAGGCACCTGCCGTGGTGGAGATTGCGCCTACAGAGGCGGAAGTAGCTGCTCCTGCCGAGGAGTCTGCCCCTGAAGAGGCGGCTGCTCCTGCGGAGGAACCCACTGAGCCAGCGCCTTCCCCCACGCCTGTTCCCAAGGTGGTGGTGAGTGCTGCGGCGGCGAATGTACGCACGGGGCCCGGCACAGAGTACGGACTAGCCGGTGCGGTGAATCAGGGACAAGCTTTTGATGTGGTTGGCAAGAATGCAGACGGAACCTGGTGGCAGTTTTGCTGCGTCAATGGACAGCAAGCGTGGGTGTTTGGTGAGTTGGTGAGCGTGGAAAATGCCGATGGTGTAACTGTTGCACAAGATATTCCGCCGAC
The DNA here is from genome assembly GCA_038324715.1 of Anaerolineae bacterium. Classification (GTDB taxonomy): domain Bacteria; phylum Chloroflexota; class Anaerolineae; order Caldilineales; family Caldilineaceae; genus QEUY01. The sequence goes on from JBBQIG010000029.1 coordinate 11,963, forward strand.
GCCTGTACCTGTCGCTGCTGCACCCGTTCAACAAGCGCCTGCTCCTACGGTTGCGCCTGCTGCCCCGGTCGAGGAAGCCCCTGCTCCCACCGATGTTCCTGAAGCGGCACCACCACCCCCTGCGGGTGCGGTGAATGCTGGCGGTTGTGGTGGAGATGATGGCTGTAAGTTTAGAGTCACGGGCGGGCCTACTTTGGCTCCTAACAGTGGTGGTGAGCTGAAGTTTCAGTTGTTCTTTATGCACAGTGGTGTCGATGGTGGACAGCCGCAGGGTGATTACCGGCTTGGCATTGAGAAAGATGGTCAACTGATTAGCACCTTTGCGGACACAACAAGTCGTGCGCTCGATAAGAATCAGGGAAGCATGGGGCCTTATAATTATGAGGCAAAGATTGCTGCGAGTGACCTGCCAGGTGGGTCATTGGAAGGCAATTATTCTTTCTGGGTGCTGGATGGCAACCGGGAGCGCGACAGTGACGTTTATCAACTCTTCATTCCTGCTGGACAGGGTGAGGTTTGGATTCAGTTTGACCAGGGATGATGCACTGATCATTCGATAGCGTTATGCCGTTAGTCCTGCTACCAAGCTAACCTTCCTTGGAGCCTGAAGCTCCAAGGAAGGGGACGGTATTGCTTACAACGCTCTTCGAGGAGCTTTTTTCATGGCAACATTATTCACTACTTTGGGCCCCAAGCAAGCTGATGAGGTTGGGATTATTCTGCCGCACGAGCATCTGTTTGTAGATTTAGGGCCGATTGAAGATGCAAGCTATTTGCGGGCGAATGTGGCTGAGGTTCTATCGGTGATGGTTCCCGAAGTGGAAAAGATTCAGGCGCAGGGTGTGACCGCTCTGGTGGAATGCACGCCCATTGGCGTCGGGCGGCGCGCGGATATTGACCTGGCGATCTCGCGTGCAGCGAATTTTCCTGTAGTCCTCCCGACTGGGATTTATCGCGAGCCGTGGGTTCCACAATGGGTGCGCGATGCTCCTGAAGATGCCCTTGTCGAGTGGATGGTGCAAGAGCTTGCTGAGGGAATTGAAGAGACGGGCGTGCGCGCTGCATGGATTAAGGTTGGTGCGACAGATGATGGCGTGACTGAGATTGAGCGCAAGATTTTGCGGGCGGCGGCACGTGCTGGGACGCAGACTGGCGCGATTATTGGTAGCCATACTGTGCGTGGTCACGTGGCGCGCGAGCAAGTGAAGATTCTTGAGGATGCAGGATACAGTGCCAATCGCTTTATCTGGATTCACACCCAAGCTGAAGCTGATGTTGCTTTACATTTGGAGATGGCGCATCGGGGGGCATGGATTGAGTATGATGGCATTGGCGGCGTCAGTGATGAGTGGGCTGTGGATGCGGTCTTGAATTTGTTGGATAAAGGCTTTGGCAAGCAATTGTTATTGAGCCAAGACCGGGGTTGGTATGATCCATCAAAGCCTGGTGGTGGGAAGGTTCAGCCCTTTACACACTTGATGGGTGAGTTTTTGCCCAAACTGCGTGCAGCCGGGTGCGATGAGATGACCATCACTCAGTTGTTACAACACAATCCCTTTGCTGCGTATGCTCGCTAACCACAATACCCAAATGACTGTTGCAAGAGTCCGTGTCGGATCTAATCCAACACGGATTTTTTGATCTATGTTAATCTCGACGTTTACGGAGTTGTCGCGGGCGGTTGCGCTGATGTAGAGCTTTCGGTGATAGTTCCAGTGACAAGTTCACTTGGAGAAGCCTGGGAATTGGGGGAGCTATTGGGCGCAGTAGAGTAGATGCTCTGATGATGGGCAGGGCGCGAGGGTGAATGCGCGTAGACGATGCGCCGTTCGCGATCAGGGCGGCGATCACGTCGATTGGAACGTTGCTGTGCATAGGCGGTCTCCTCTATGCTCGTGCTCAACATTAGCACTATGGCAAGGAAAGTTGCACAAATCCACAATCGCATTGGGAAGTTCGCGCGGACAGATATAAATGACCTTTGCCGTTGAGACGCAATCACCAAGGGATCCACGGGTACTGCATCTATGGCTTGTTCTATCCAGTGGAATTTATGCATGTAAGGAAGGCTCTCCTGATCATTGTGCAATACTTGTATGAGAAATACTATAGTATTGCAATGAATATTGTCTGGCGTATTGACATAGCGACTTTTCCGTCGTATAGTATGTCAACGTGAGAAATTATTCGTGCGAGATAGGATTCTAGTGCACGTTTGATTGGTGAATGTGACGAAGTCGTGCTGGCTCATTTAGTTCTGAGTGATTTGGAGATACATTTGCACATAAAATTGTTGCACCGTATGTCTATAAATATGTCTGTCGTAACGACTGACGTAATTATTTCCCTCTTAGATTGGCTCACTTTATCGCAGTTAGCATTGCCATCAACAAGGTTACAAGCGGTTGCCATTCCTGTTGTAGAGAAGCCTTTGCACTATTCCTCACATCGCCAAAGAGTTTATCCACTACACCACCACAACATCACGCAACCAAGATAGCACGTTGAAAATTGTGAAGTTGGACTTAAGGGAGGCCCATTCCTGACGGAGCTATCGTTACTGGTTGAACAGCAAACCAAAAACAGGTTGAACGTAGGCAAGACGTGGTTCGCGTGTAGGGTTCGCCGCGCCGTAAACCAAGTGACAATACTTGGTTTGCTTTTAGCACTTCTTGTCAGTTCAGTCCCTGTATTCACAGTACTTGAGGTTCAGGCTGCCCAGGGTGCCACGGGTGAGGGCAACCGTGATCCGCGCTGGAAGCAGTATACGCGCGATCGCGACGGTCTTGTTTCCAACGATACACGAGCAATCTGGATGGACGAGGATGAACTCTGGTTTGGTGGGCAAGAGGGCATTATCCGCTATTCCGGCTTGTGGAAGAGCTATTCAAACTTTGAGGGCGCGGATGATCGCCGCGCTTTGGGCGCGATTCAGGCGTTTGTGCGCGATAGTGAGAATAATACCTTGTGGGCGGGCAGCAGCACGGGACTTGTGCTGAAATGGGATGGCAAGGTATGGTCGGTGGCGGCGGATATTAAAAGTGAGATTTATGCGCTGGTCATCGTGGCTGGCGAACTCTGGATTGGCAGTGAAGACGGTCTCTATCGCTTTAACACCGTAGAACCTGTCTTGGTGGATGCGGTTGGACGCCAGCCCGTCTTTGCGCTCATGCTCAATCAGGAGGATCTGTGGGTTGGCACTTCTACAGGATTGTGGCGGTATCGTCAGAGCCGTTGGTTACAGATGGGTACTGGTGAGCGCAATCTTGAATTGGGTGTTTATGCTTTACAGACCACTCCGACGGGTGCGCTTGTCGTGGGAACTGCTTACGGTGTGGGCTGGCAGCCCGGCGAGAATGGGGCATGGGCCTGGTATGAAACAGTTGATGATCGTGATGAACCTGCCCCGGTGCAGACATTAGCCTTTGATCAAACGGGGTTGCTTTGGGCTGGCACAGATGGAGCCGGTGCCTTTGCGTTACGACTTGATGTTGATGACCTGCATCCCATCCACTTTGGATTTACGGGTGACGCAAATCTAACAACGCGCTTTGTGCGCCAAGTGGCGGTCGATCGAGATAACTCTATTTGGTTTGCCACCCCCGCAGGTATTTTCCGCTATCAAGCCTATCGTTGGATGTACGATGATCTCTTACCAGGCGAAGATGAGGATAGTCACATCAATGACCTGCTTGTTGCGCGTGATGGCGCGCTCTGGGCGGCTACGGGTGGTATGGGCGTGCTCCGCAAGAGTAGTCTGCAAGGCACTGACCTGGTTTATCGATCGGAGGATGGCGCGACTGATGTGGGCTATGCGCTGGCGCAAGATGCACGGGGGGCAATTTGGGTGGGTGGCGTGGATGGGCTATTCCGCTATATTGATGGGGTTTGGGATCGGCCTGTGCCTACAGCCACATTGCCCAGTACAGTGGTGACTAGTCTGGTGGTGGACAGTCAAAATTTGTGGATTGGCACAACGAGTGGCCTTGCCCTGTATGGCATGACAAGCGGAGAGATGGCGCTGGTAACAAGCCTCAATGGTCTAAGTGTAGAGACATTGGCTTTGGATAACCTGGGTCGCATCTGGGCTGGAACATTCGATGCAGGCATCTGGGTTCGTGAATTCGATGGGAGGTGGCGGCAGTTTCAGCACGATCCCCAGGATGCTGAGGGATTGCCGGGCAACGCTGTCTATAGTCATAGCCTTGCTCCCGATATGAGGGTGGCTGGCGGTATGTGGGCAATTGTTGACGGTGAGGAGTTGATGCACTGGAATGGGAGGCGCTGGCAGCGTGGGGCGCTTTTTTTGCCACTGCCCAGCAATTTGCTGTGGACCGTCTCTACCGATCCAAGTGATGGATCGTTGTGGATTGGGAGCGAAGTAGGTGTGACCCATTATGACGGGATGACGTGGCATACCTTTGGGGCAAGTGATGGATTGCAAAGCGCCGTTATCTTTGCCGTGGCGCGCACGGCTGAAGGTGGATATTGGTTTGGTGGCTCCGGTGGGCTAACTTATTTTCTTCCCGATAAGACGCCGCCATGGATACAAGTGGGTTCACTGGGTGGTAATGTTGTGATGGATAGCGATGGGATACCCATGCTACCGGTGGACGAACCTGTGATGCTCCGTTATTCTGCTGGCGATCTACAAACTGCACCCAATCGGCTAAAAGTTATGCAGCGCGTTGCTGGGCCAACGACGACAACCCCGTGGGTTAGCACGGCTGATAACTATTTTCGACACACTTTTCAAGAGCCAGGTATTTACACACTGGAACTGTTGGCACGCGACGAGTCGTTTAACTATTCTGACTTTGCTACGTTGCGCGTACAGATTGTGAAGCCACCTATCCTGGTGATGCTGCCCTTTTTGGGTGATGTAGAGATTGGAGTCTTCGGTACCCTACTCGTTCTGGGTACTTTGATTGTTTTGGGTAGCGGATACATGACGATGGTCATTATGGCCAATCAACGACGTGGACAAGAAGCGTTGGCGCGTGGTTTTAATCCGTATATTAGTGGTGAACCCGTGCGCCGCGATGATATGTTTTTTGGTCGTCGTCCACTGCTGCAACGCATCATTGATACATTGCACAATAACAGCATTATGATTCACGGAGAGCGGCGTATTGGCAAGACATCATTGCTGTTGCAGTTGATGACAACGTTGCGTGAAGTTGACGATCCTGACTACTGGTTTATCCCGGT
>JBBQIG010000030.1:0-16872 GCA_038324715.1 Anaerolineae bacterium
TGTCACACCACGCAAAGCTTCACGTCCATCGGGATATCGAAAATACAAGTTCTCTATATCAACTGTGTGATGCACAATCGTTCCTTATTCCCACAGCTTTACCTTCCCCTGCATCTTTAACGGCCCAGGATTACAAGCAAGATCACGACAACCAGCGCAGATGCAAGCACCCAACCATCTACTGCCGCAAAACGATGTTGAGAAAAGGTCTTAATTTCGCCAGTATAGCCACGTGACGCCATGGCGTTGTAAATGCGCTCACTGCGCTCAAACGAACGCAACATCAAGCTACCCACCATAAAGCCAGCCGCCCGCCCACGCCAAATGAGCGTACCGCCAGCATGTTGCCCCACACGCGCTGCGCTGCGTGATGCCCGCGCCCGTAAAAGGCGGCTCACCTCATCCGCCATCACGAAAAGATAGCGATACATAAAGCCCACAATAGCGACAAGCGGCTCAGGCACGCGCAAGCCGCGCAACGCCCACAGCAGATCAGGCAAGGATGTCACCATACCCAAGACAATGGCAACCTGCACCGAAACCCAAGATTTCATCACAATACTTCCAGCACGTGTCAAGCCTTCTTGGGTAACAGTCCAGTTCAGCAAGGGCACTTGACCGATCACCTCACCTGGTACAGTAAAGGGCAATGTTAACGCAGCCAAAGCAAAAGGCAATGCCACAAACGAGCGTCGCAGCACAGGTGCAGGGCTGACCTGTGCAAGAACCGCAACCCCCAGCACGATCAGCCAAACAGTCAGATAGAAGATCCACCGGCCAAAGGGCAACAAGCTAAGCGTAAGAATCAGCGCCAGTGCAACGACAAGTTTTGTACGCGGATCCAGCCGGTGCACACATGAATCCCGCTCTTCATAATGGTCGTCAACAGATATGAACATAGTTACGACTGATACCTTACTGCTTCATAGGTTGCTTCACGGATTGCTTCACAGGTGCTTACTTCACAAATGCGCCCCCAGTTTTGCCACCCAAACAGAGGGCACAAATTAGCGCATAGAACAATAGATCAACTAGCCGAGATGCGGCGGCGCAACGCACGCCCCATTACGCCCGCAATTGCAAAGACCAAGAGTGTTCCAAAGACAACTGCTAAAACCCCAGATGCCATCTCATTCCCAACAAAGGGCAAAGTATAATCGGGCAGAATGTTATAAAAGGGATCCATTGCTGCACCAATGAACCCATAATCTATCGCAACTCTTTCAAGACCATCTGGATCGGGTGATGCAGCAAAGGAGAAGACGGCTACAACGACTGCAACAGTTAAGCCCGCCGCCACCCAACCTGCGCTACGCCTGCCGGGTGCTTGCTCGCCCATCGCCAACATATCTGGCCGCGTCTGTGCAATCAACAAGAGTGCGCCCACCGTAATAATCGCTTCACCCACCCCAATCAAGGCGTGAACGCCCACCATGGCGGTCACTACAACGCCGAGCGGAGCCGTCCCTGAAATTGCCAGTTGCAGCGCAGTAATTAAAGCGCCAGCCTCTACCGAAATCCACGCACCCAACGCGCCCCCCACAATTAACCCAGTTCGCGACTTGCCCATAAATTGCTCAACGAGCCGGTAGACTGCAAAACCGGTAAATGCCGTCAGAATCCCCATATTGAAAATATTCCAACCCATCACCAGAAGCCCGCCATCTTGGAATAGCAGAGCTTGCAACCCCACGACCGCAGTCATGATCAAAACAGCAGCCCACGGACCCAGTACAACCGCAGCCAGCGCGCCACCCAACAAATGCCCACTGGTACCGCCTGCAACTGGGAAATTAATCGCTTGAGCCGCAAAAATAAAGGCCGCCAGCACGCCCAACACGGGGGCTTGCCGCTCACCCAGTTGGTTGCGCGTCTGTCGTAGCGCAACAGCAATCATCACAATTGCCAAGACCCAGCCAATCAGAGAGATCGGTGTGCTCAAGAAACCATCGGGAATGTGCAGTGCAATGGGCTTGAGTGGCGCACTTAAAACGAGCGACTCCCACATAAGTTTATCTCCAATACAGGTAAGGGTAAAAGTAAGGGCTACACCGCGATCCACAAACATTACTCAAACTATGAAAATTTCTTGTGCAACCCCACAATCGTAACCTAATTTCACTACAACGTCAACTTTTAGATCTCATAGCACGCTACAAACAAACAGTGTAACTATAGTCGAGTTGCAATTGCAAATGTTTGCAAGTACAGAAAAACAATGTAGAACAAATGGGCTTCAATAGCAAGTCCAATAAAAATAGCCGCCAGAAACAATGGTCACTGACGGCTATCGAAAATAATACGCTCTACAAACTCAAAGGCTCTCTACAAGCTCAAAGGCTATAGTCCCGCCTACACAGCCACTGGCTCCAACTGCGCGGCCCATTGCATGGTATACAAGTTATAATAGCGCCCCTGCAATGCCAGAAGTTCGTCATGCTTCCCAATCTCAACAATCTCACCACGATCCATAACCACAATCTTGTCTGCGTCCACAATTGTGCTGAGACGATGGGCAATTACGAATGACGTGCGCCCTTGCATCAGTCGATCAACACCCAGCCCGATAATCTTCTCGGTTGCCGTGTCCACACTGCTAGTCGCTTCATCCAAAATCAAAATACGTGGATCAGCCAACAGTGCCCGTGCAAAGGAGATCAACTGCTTTTGCCCGCCGCTGAGGTTAACGCCATTCTCCCCCACATCAGTTTGATACGCATCTGGCAACCGTGAAATAAACTCGTGCGCACCGACCGCCTCCGCAGCCGCTTCAATTTCCGCATCACTCGCATCCAGCCGTCCATAGCGAATGTTGTCTGCCACGGTGCCTTTGAAGAGAAATGGGTCTTGCAGCACAATCCCCAGTTGTGAACGTAGGCTGCTTTGGCTGACATCGCGGATGTCATGCCCATCAATCTTCAAAGAGCCACCTGTTACATCAAAAAAGCGTGCAATCAAGCGCACCACAGTACTCTTGCCCGCACCTGTCTCACCCACCAGCGCCACCCGTTCCCCCGGCTGCGCTTGCAGGGTAATGCCTTGTAATACTGGCTCCTCTTTCTTATAGTAGAACTGAACGTTGTCAAAATCTACCCGACCAAGAATGGGCGGCAGTTCTTTGGCGTCAGGACGATCTTCAATCTCCGGCTTCAAATCCATCAGCGAGAAGAGCCGTTCGCAACCCGCCATTGTTGCCTGAAAGGTGTTATACCGTTGCGCAAGTTCACGAATCGGTTCAAAGAATCGCTCTACATAGAGCACAAAAGCCACCAATGTCCCTGCCGTAAGCGCATCCCCCAACACCAACCATCCACCAACACCCACCACCAACGCCGTAGAGAGCGAACCGACAAAGTCTACACTGGGGAAAAAGAGCGCGGTTAATGTTGTCGCCTGAATATTTGCATCAAAGTACGATTGGTTTAAATCGGTGAAATGCTTGTAGTTTTGAGGCTCACGCGTAAAACTCTGCGTCACGCGAATCCCAGAAATTGATTCGTTAAGATAGCCATTGATCAGCGAAAGTCGCGTGCGTGTAGCACGATAGGCAGTGCGCACATGCTTGCGCCAATAGTTGGTCAGAATCAACATCAGCGGGATCATCGCAAAAGCAACCAATGCCAGCCGCCAATTCATGAACAACATGATAACCGTGATGCCCAACAGGATAAAACCCGATCGTGCCAAGCCAGTAATCGACCAGGTAACAAAATCCTGCAACACGCCCACATCACTGATCAACCGGCTCATCAACCGGCCGACACTGTAATTGTTGTGAAAATTCAGCGACAGTTTATGCAAATGCCGAAACAGCTCACTACGCAGTTCTGCCACAATTTTGGTGCCTACATACGCCATGATCGAAATGCGCGCACGATTGGTGATCCATTCAAAGATCGCAGCCAACACAAATACCACTGTCCACAAACGTAGTTGCGACAGCGAACCAGCACGAATGCCATCATCAATCGCAAGTCCAATCAGCCACGGTCCAGAGACAGCCAGAAGTGATGAAATCGCCATCAAGACCACAGCCCAAATCGTGCGCCTTTGATACGGCCCCAGGTAGGCCATTAAACGCTTGAGTAGCCCGGCATCATACGCCTTGCCAATCGTATCTTCTTCTTCCTCTGGTAACAGATCGCGCACCTTCTCCTCGCGACGCCGTCGCTCCTCGTCATCTGGGCTTGCGCGCCGCAAAATCTTGCCAAAGGCTAATGGAGGCGAATAAGTCTCTGTGTGCTTGACCGCTTTCGGTATTTTGATCTCAGTTTCAGCCATTGTCCGTCTCCTTAACCTAAATCTACAGATGCAGTTGAATGGGACGCCAGTGGTACAGAGATCGGAGATTCCTCGTTAGACACTTCTTTGGACTCCTCTTGGGCAGCCATAAACTCTTCTTGATCCTTCAATTGCAGATCGTAGATTTCACGATAGAGACCATCCTGCTTTAACAATTCTTGATGGGTTCCCCGCTGAACAATTCGCCCCTTGTCCAACACCAAAATCATGTCAGCACTCTTGAGTGTCAAAAGGCGCTGAGCAATAATGAACGTTGTACGCCCCTGCATCAACACAGCCAATGCTTGCTGGATAATATGCTCAGTCTCAGTGTCCACACTGCTGGTAGAGTCATCCAAGATAAGGATGCGTGGGTTCCGCAAAATGGCACGCGCAATGGCAACTCTTTGCTTCTGTCCCCCACTCAGGGTAACACCGCGCTCGCCCACCATCGTCTGATAACCCATGGGAAACTGCATGATAAACTTATGAGCTGCTGCCGCCTCTGCCGCCGCCTCGATCTCCTCTAAGCTCGCATCAGGTCGCCCATAGGCAATGTTCTCGGCAATAGTCGCGTTGAACAGAAAAGGTGCTTGTAACACAATGCCAATATGCTCGCGCAGGTTACGCAGCCGCAGGCGGCGTATATCCATGCCATCAATCAAGACACGCCCACTCGTTGGATCATAAAAACGCGGAATCAAGTTTGTTATGGTTGACTTGCCTGAACCAGTTGGGCCAATCAAAGCCACCATCTGACCTGGCTGGGTCTCAAAGCTAATCTCCTCTAAAGTGCTACGCCCGGCTGAGTAGGCAAAGCTCACATCCTCGAAGCGCACCTCGCCACGAATATGCTCCACCTCAATTGCATCGGGCGCTTCCACAACATCATTGGGCATATCGATCATCTCGAAGACACGCGCAGCACTAGCGGCTGCCGTCGCCGCCAAATTCACCAAAAAGCCCAAATGCGAAACCGGCCCATTCAACATCAGCACATAGGAGATCATGGCAAAAAGCGACCCAACGGTCATCTCGCCCCGAATCGCTGCAGGACCACCAAACCAAAGCAATAATAAAACAGCAAACGCTAGAATAAAGGTGAAGAGAGGCCAGTAATTAGCCCAGATCTTAATCGACGCGTAGCGCTTCTCAAACCAGAGCATATTTTCGCGTTCAAACTTCTCGAGCTCATGATCTTCACGTGCGAACGCTTTAACCACGCCAATCCCCGTCATACTCTCTTGCATCGCAGTGGAGAGAACCCCCATCTGTTCCTGAATGAGACGGAACATGGGCCGGATTGTATTGCCAAAATGAATCGCTGTCACCACAAGCGCAGCCAACGGCACCATGACCATCGCCGCAAGCATCGGGCTTTCAAACACCATTGCCACCGAGATGCCGATCACCAAGAGCAACGTCGAAGAGAGCTCCAGTAGACCAATCCCAGCAAATCGTTCCGTCTCAGTAATGTCACTGGTCGCTCGGCTCATCAAGTCGCCCGTCTGCGCACGATCATGAAAAGCAAAGGGCAGGCTCTGCACACTTCCATAAAAATGATTACGTAAATCAAGTGCAACGCGATGGGTCAACCACTCGCCGTAAAAAATACGGATAAAGGCCACAGCGCCACGTCCAACCGCAATTACCATAATCAGTCCGCCTGCCCAAAAGAGCATACTTGCCGAACCTTGTGTCAACCCCTGGTCAATCGCCCGTTTTATAATTTGTGGCACAGCCAAACTCAGTAAGGTTGCCACAATCATTGCCACATAAGCCATCGAAGCTTGTCGCCAATGGGGGCGCACGTATCCTAGTAAACGTCGATAAATAGACAAACGTCCGTTGTTCATATCATCTTTTCCTCTACAAGCTCCGCAGAGAGGAGCTTTTTCACGGATACTCTCAACTGCTCTATATTTACAAGCACTTACCACGCACCATACGATCCTGATGCAACCCCACTTGTGCACAACCCTGCGCACAAGTTCAGCCATTGGAGACACAAAGAAGGCCGTCGAGTGCGGACACTCTCGGCACAGATTACCTGTTTACCAATAGGCTTCACTATTCTATTAATAGCTAGATTTAAGTATTACGAGGAGACATTGTGTAGGTCCGTTGAACATGCCAATCTAGGTACCTGGCAACCCAACTTTGCCAAAACCATATACGGCGACAGACCACATGTTGAGCGGCCATACGACATCGCTGTTGTAGAATGCGCTGCTACATTTCGTCGTGAAAAGTCTAACAAACGCCCCAAAGCCTGTCAAAACTTTTGGTCAGAGAATGAACAAAAGTGATCAGGTGAATTCTGTTTACTTTCCTTTGTACCAGTTACTTTTCTAATCGATCTATGCGGGACTCTGTTCCCGATTTTGTTCCCGGTAATAGTAAGAGTAGCCTGTCACAAACCCTAGTCGTGCGTAAAGTTGCTGCGCTGGCTTGTTATTATCCATCACTTGCAGATAGGCAAATGTAGCGCCGTTCACCTTTCCCCAACTGCCCAGAGCTTGCATCACCGCCTTTGCCGCACCCAAACGTCGGCTTCCAGCAAGCGTCGCCACGTTGAAAAAGCCCACCCAGTCCGCTTCCACGGTTGCCGACCCCACGGCGATTGCCTCACCGTGCTGAAAAACCACAGCATACGCCGAAGCATGCTCAATTTGAGCACAAATCGCCTTACGCCCAGTAATCGAAGAGAGAGCCACATCCTCTGCCGCAGCATAGCACTGCCACCAAACAGAATCCGCTTGAGATTGTATCTCAACCGTCAATTCACCCGCGAGCCGTGTGGGTGACGCCTGTGAATTTTCAAGGTGCGCCAACATCTCTTGCAAATTCGCAGACTGTACCGCAGTCCGCGCCACTGCCCGATAGCCACGATCCGCCAAGACTGAATCTAACCCCACAGGCTCCGCAACCGGACAAATCTGGAAGCGTGAAGGAAGTTTGCGCGCAGAATAAAATTCCTCCACACGCACCAAGTTCTCCTCCAGCGATGCCGCGTCACACACCTCCTCATGCATCTCGTTCGGCCATACCGAGTTGGCGCGCCGCGTAATCCCATCGGCATGGCGCAAAAGCCATCCATTCAACTCGACAACCTCTAATCCAGGCCACGCGTGCAGCGCAAGCCGCTCTATGTTGGCGACCGTTGCTCGGTCGAGCTTACCTAGCAACTCATCTTGATCATGCCCGTTCATCTCGCCGCTCCTCGAACTTCTTACTGAAAACCCGAGTGTAAAGATATTGATAATGATACAGGCATCCAAACAAACTCACCCGGTAGCCGTTATAGTTTTTACCCTCATAGTTTATCATCACCTGTACACTTTCATCCTTTTCTCCAGGTCAGGCCTGTGCTACACTTTACCCATGACCGAAACAAAGCAAGGGCCTGCCCAATCACCTAAATCAACTCTCCCGTCTGCGCCCGCTGGCGATTACCAGTTGCTCGATTCGGGCAACATGCGTAAGCTCGAACAGCTAGGGCCCTACCTAATCGTGCGCCCCGCGCCACAGGCAATCTGGCCGCCGCGCTTGCCACAGAGCGCATGGCAACGCGCGCAAGCCGTTTATGAGCGCGATTCAACAGGGGGTGGCAACTGGCAATTTCGCGGCACGGTCAAACGCGAATTTGATATCCTCTTCGATCATCTATCTCTACGCATCAAGCTCACTGACTTTGGTCACCTTGGGCTATTCCCCGAACAAGCATCCAATTGGGAATGGTTGCGTAACCTGATTCGCAGACGCCAACACAAAACCAGCAACCGCAACCTTCATGTGCTTAACCTCTTTGCCTACACAGGTGGAAGTTCACTTGCTGCCAGCCAAGCAGGAGCACATGTAGTCCATGTGGATGCGGCTAAAGGTGTTGTAGATTGGGCAAAACGCAATGCCGAGATCTCGCGATTGCAAGAGCGCCCCACACGCTGGTTGGTCGATGATGCACTCAAATTCCTCAAGCGCGAAGCAAGGCGCAGCAACCGCTATCAAGGCATCATCCTCGACCCCCCTTCTTTTGGCCGCGGCCCCAAAGGCGAAGTCTTCAAGATTGAAGACGATCTCTTGCCCATGCTTGATGAATGTCGCACGCTGCTTGCCGACGACGCGCTCTTTATCTTATATAGCGGTCACACGCCAGGCTTCACCCCACTCGTCATGCACAATCAGCTTGCCACCATCAGTCCAAAGGGAGGGCAACTTGAACATGGGGAAATGGTCATCATGGATCAACAAGGTCGCGCCTTGCCCAGCGGAACCTATGCGCGCTGGTCTCGCCCCGACTAACATTTGCCCGCGCCAAATAAGACCCAAGTAAAGGCGCGCATCCCATGCCGCTCACCATTACCAGTCTTCAAAACAACCGCATCAAAGATGTCATCAAGCTCGCCAAGCCCAGCGAACGCGACCAGCGTCAGGTAACAGTCGTTGAGGGCGATCGAGAATCTGGCCGCGCCTTGGCGGCTGGCATTATCCCTGTTGAAGCCTATATCTGTCCTGCCCTCTTCAGTGACGAAGGGCGTCAAATCGCCAAACGCCTCCTTCAGTTAGACAAAGAGCGCCACACGCTCTTAATGGAAGTAACGCCAGAAGTTTACGCAAAAATTGCCTACAGAGGCGAAAGCAGTGGCATTCTGCTGGTCGTTCCATATCTAGGCCGCGACCTGAACAAATTCGTCCCCCCATCGCCCGCTTTTGTTGCCGTTATCGAAGGCGTCGAAAAACCCGGCAATCTCGGCGCAATCCTGCGTACTGCCGATGCAGCAGGTGTACAGGCAGTCATCGTTACGGCAGGTGCCACCGATATCCACAACCCCAACGTAATCCGCGCCAGTCTCGGCGCGCTCTTCACACTCCCCGTCATCGAATCTCCCCTTGAAGAGACGATTCAATGGCTACACGACCGCAACATTCAGATCATTGCCGCCACGCCAGAAGCCTCTACCCTCTACACCGAATGCGACTACACCCAGCCTACCGCCATTGTCATGGGTAGCGAAGCGTATGGTCTCAGTCAGGCTTGGCGTGATGCCTCTACCCATGTTGTGACAATTCCCATGTTTGGCATTGTGGACAGCCTCAACCTCGCCACCTCTACCGCCCTTCTACTCTATGAAGTGGTTCGTCAGCGCGGTCAGTAACATCTACTCAGTACCCCAATTTAGTCAGTGTACCAATTAGGGCTAGCCGTTTGCCTCTGTCCCCCTTAGTCAATACCCGCTCAACGCCCTTATAATTAACCTTGGTTAACTACTTCCTCAACCTTCTTTATCTACGCCCTTTATAGTTACCAAAGCGCATAAACTCATTTCTCCTCTAAAAAGCTATTGATCTGCTTAATCCTCTGTGCTACCTTTTATAGCGACAGTTTGAGTATCAGTATGATTAAAACAAACTCCTCTGTTTCTGATCGCTACCCCATGTAGCCGCTATACGATGTGGCCTTTTGGCCGCTAATTTCAGGAGATACAAATGGCTTACGTGTCGCTAATTGAGGCAGTCCAACTTATCCTTGCTTGTACCATTGCGCTCCCTTGTGTAGGGTTAGCATGGGTGGGCATTGCCAAACGCCAACGTGGCTTCTAGCCGTTTACCACTCACGAAATTAGTTTGATCACCACACCCAAACTTTAATTTCTACTCAATAAAGGATTTACCTATGCAGCTTTTGACTCAGGTCCAGCGCGCGCCGCGCAACTGGACCCTTATGTTGGCCGCGTCAGTAACACTTCTGCTTGCGGCATGCCAGCCAATTCAACCGGTATCCCCTGCGACAGCCACAGACGCACCCAGCGCAGAGAGCATCGCCAGCGACACCCTTGTCGTCTATTCAGGGCGTAGTGAAAACTTAGTCGCCCCAATCATTGAGCAATTCAGCGAGGCAACAGGTATCGAGGTGGAAGTTCGCTATGCCGGCACTTCAGAAATGGCAGCGACCCTTTTAGAAGAAGGTGCAAATTCACCTGCCGATGTCTTCTTCTCACAAGATGGTGGTGCGTTGGGTGAACTCTCCCAAGCTGGACTACTTGCACCACTTCCCGACGAAGTGCTTGACCAAGTACCTGCAAATCTACATGGCGACAACTGGGTTGGCATCAGTGGGCGCGCCCGCGTCCTGGTCTACAACAATGAGGAATTGACCGAAGCCGAACTACCTGCTGATGTCTGGGGTTTAACTGAGCCAGAATGGAGCGGACGCGTTGGCTGGGCACCCAGCAATGCCAGTTTCCAGACCTTCATTACTGCCATGCGTGTGCTCGAAGGTGAAGAACGCGCCCAGGAATGGCTGGAAGCCATGATCGCCAACGATGCGCAGACCTACGAAGGCAATTCACCCATTGTGGAAGCGGTTGCCGCTGGTGAAATCTCAGTAGGTCTCACCAATCACTACTATCTCTATCGCTTCCTAGCAGAGCAAGGCGAAGACTTCTCCGCCCGCAACTACTACTTCCCTGCCGCACACGCCGGTTCGATCATCAACGTCGCGGGCGTGGGTATCCTAGAGACATCGGATAATCCAGATGCAGCACAACAATTTGTCGAATATCTGCTCTCTGAGGATGCACAACAATACTTTGCAAACGAAACATTTGAATATCCTCTGATTGCAGCCGACATCAAGGTACCAGAAATCCTTCTCCCCTTAGATCAAATTGCTACGCCAGAACTTGATCTGACCGAGTTGGATGATCTGCGCGGTACACTCGAGTTATTGCAAGCAGCAGGTGCATTAGAGTAGTCGCAGGTTCTCTTTGCACCGCGGCTAAAACAACATCTTTCGAGTAATTTCTCGACGATCAAAACTGGGCTTAGATCTCTTGTCTAAGTCCAGTTTTCGTTTTGTCTCCTACGAAGGGGAACGCACACCATCACCTTAGCGTTTGCATCTCATGTCTAAAGCAGAACATTCATCCAATCTCACCCATTCTAATCTCACCCGTCGCCGCTTTCTTCAAGGCATTGCAGGTGCAGGATTAACGCTCGGTGGCATGGTTGGTTATACACGACTCATCGAACCACGTTGGCTCAGCATTGACAAGATCGAATTGCCCATCATCGGTCTCCCTCCTGCCTTAGACGGCAAACGTATAGCACAACTTTCGGATATTCATCTCTGCCAACATTTCTCTCCCGACAATCTTGCCGAAGCCGTTCAACAGGTAGAGCAGCAAGCTCCCGACTGGCTTATGCTCACAGGAGATTATGTAGGCGATAATCCTGAGGATGCAGCAGGGTTAGTGGATCCGTTGCGTACCCTCGCTATGCCAATTTTTGGCGTCCTCGGCAACCATGACTGTTGGACAAATCGATCAATGGTCAGTAGCTACCTAGCACAAGCAAATGTGCAACTTTTACTCAACAACGCATTTCAACTCGCCCCCGACTTCTGGTGTGCAGGGGTTGACGATCTTTGGGCTGGGCACCCGAATCTGTCCGCTGCATTAAGCGATGTACCCACCAACGCCACCACAGTTTTACTAGCACATGAACCCGACTTCTTTGATGTAGTTCTACGCGAGAAAGCACCTGTGGCATTACAACTAAGTGGTCACAGTCATGGCGGACAAATCCGATTCCCCACAATAAATGCCGACCCAAGCGGCCATTACAGCTTTGCCCCCGTGCTTCCACGTTACGGGAGACAATATCCGATTGGCCTACGCCAGGTAAATGGACAGTATATCTATACGAATCGTGGGGTAGGTTTATGGCCGATTCCCTATCGTTTTAACTGCCGACCCGAGTTGACTATATTCATACTACGGGCAACCTAATTTCCTGCCAGAAATTTCATGCAAGAGAAGTCAATAGAGCACCCAAAAATGATGGAAGCGAAACTACTGCGCATACCCGGCGTCATAATCTATAGTCAGCTATACAGTACCTTGCAGCAAAAACAATAATTAGGAAAAGATAAGTAAGAGTCGAATGGTTTATTTCATATGAAAACTTATGGTTTGAAACGTTTTCATATACTTTTCATATACAAGGGGGTTTAGCTCATTTGTTTGACGAAATGAGGTACGCTATGTTAAACTTTGCACCTGGAGGAAGTACTACAGCAATTGTTGCTGCTCTACTTCAGCGTATTCATGTCACCCCCGTTATCCAAACAGGGGTGACGTTGCCGGAGTCCTTCAGTTTGAACAGGACAACTCATGAATTCTAAGCGTGTCCGTAGTGGTGCCATCTATGTACTGCTCCTTGTTGCATTAGGAGCTTTTCTCTACACGTCGCTTGCGCGCAACACAGAGAGCTCAGCCACACCAGTGCCCATCGCACGAATTGCTGAAATGGTGCGTGCTGGCTCAATTACCTCAATCGGTATCAACGAAGACCAAATTACAGCGGTCAATCGTTCTACGAGCGAGTTGATGCAGTCGCGCAAGGAGGCTGGCGTTGGCTTAGTTGAAACGTTGCTCAACTTAGGTGTCACACCTGAACAATTAGCATTGGTGAACATCAATGTTGAAAGTCCTGCAATTTGGGAAAACTGGGGGGGTATCCTTCTAGCTTTATTGCCTTTGGTCTTGTTGGGCGTCTTTTTCTTCTTCATTATGCGCCAAGCTCAGGGGGCAGGGAATCAAGCCTTTTCATTTGGCAAGAGCCGCGCTCGCATGTTTACTGGCGACCGACCCACTGTTACCTTTGCTGATGTAGCTGGCAATGATGAAGCCAAAGAAGAACTCCAAGAAGTCGTCGAGTTCCTCAAGGAACCAGAGAAATTCGCCAGCCTCGGTGCGCGTATTCCCAAAGGTGTACTCTTAGTGGGGCCTCCAGGCACAGGTAAGACGCTCATGGCAAAGGCTGTGTCAGGCGAAGCAGGCGTACCCTTCTTCAGCATTTCCGGCTCAGAGTTTGTCGAGATGTTTGTGGGTGTGGGTGCCAGTCGCGTGCGCGACCTCTTTGAGCAAGCCAAAAAGAACTCACCCTGCATCATCTTTGTTGATGAGATTGATGCTGTGGGTCGTCATCGTGGCGCAGGTATGGGTGGCTCGCATGACGAGCGCGAGCAGACGCTCAACCAAATCTTGGTTGAGATGGATGGCTTTGACACCGATACCAATGTGATTCTAATCGCCGCTACCAACCGCCCAGACATTCTGGACCCTGCCTTGTTGCGCCCCGGTCGTTTTGACCGCCGCGTGACAATGGACGCACCGGATGTCAAAGGCCGGCGTGCCATTCTCGATGTGCACGTTAAAGGCAAACCCCTTGCCTCAGACGTTGACCTGGATACTATTGCCAAGCAAACCCCTGGTTTTGCCGGTGCAGACATTGAAAATTTGGTCAATGAGGCAGCAATTTTGGCAGCGCGACGCAATCGTCGTTCAATCAGTATGTCAGAGTTGCAAGAAGCAATTGAGCGCGTGATCGCCGGGCCAGAACGTCGTAGCCGCCTCATCTCCCCACGCGAGAAGGAGATTGTGGCCTATCACGAAGCAGGACACGCCGTTGCTATGCATTTCTTGCCCAATCATGACCCAGTACACAAAGTCACAATTGTGCCGCGCGGCATGGCAGGTGGTTACACACTTAGTTTGCCCGATGAAGAAAATATGTTGGCGACTCGCGAAAAATTCCGCAATGACCTTGTTGCCCTTCTAGGGGGTCGCGTAGCTGAAGAAATCAAATTTATCGACATTACCACGGGTGCAAGCAACGACCTAGAGCGCGTAAGCGGTATGGTGCGGGCAATGGTCACCCAACTGGGCATGAGCGATAAGATGGGACCAATCCGCTACGGCGAACGTGACGATTTGGTCTTCCTGGGTAGAGAAATTAACGAGAAGCGCAATTACAGCGACAAGGTCGCACAAGAAATCGATGAAGAGATTCATCGATTTGTCGAGGAAGCGCATCAGCGTTGTCACCAACTGCTCTCTACACATTGGGAAAAAGTTGACTTGATTGCGACGACATTGCTAGAAGTCGAAACAGTCGATGCCCAGCAATTCCAAGCGCTCATGCGTGGCGAAAATCCATTCCCTGACACTGAGGAGCCCCCCGGCACTCGCGTGACTTCACCAGGTTCTCGCCAGGATGAGCCACAACGCAACAATGACAAACGCTCTGATAGTGGTGTGGATCTTGGCTTGCCCGCCCCTGCGTAAGTCCAAAAACCATTAGGAATGGCGTCGTGAAGCACAACAGTAGACCGCCCGGTTTCGTTCCACCGTACGCAAATGGCAATAACGGGCACAATGCTCCTTACGAGACTCCGCTGGATGCCAGCGGAGTCTCGTTGCATCAACCAATTCCCAGGCGCAAGCCAACTACTTTTGCAGCGGACGTGCCATTGCGCGGATTCGGACCAACTCTCTATGCCCTTCATCGCTTCCATCTTGGTGGCATTGTAGCGTCGCGCTATATTGCAGCCTTATGGATACTGATTGCAGCGCTAGCAGCATTAGGCATCATACCAGGACGCTGGATTACCGTTACGATAGCTCTGCTCCTATGGGCGAGCCAAATCATCATTGGCATGCGCTATAGGCGACGGCATTATGTGAGCTTCGCCCCGGCACCCCTGCCAACCCTCGCCGTAGACCCGCTTACGCCCTCAGAAAAACTGACCGTCTTTGCGACAGGGCTACTCAACGTGGAAGGCCAATATCAACGTTACACCTACCGACCTGGTTTCTATCGCACCTTTGCCACGGGCGAACATGCCATCATTTGTCAGGTCAAAGGTTGCAGTTGGCTAGGCATCCTCAGTTGGCCCGAAGAGCAAGCAGGCATGTGGTATGCGTTCATCAACCCAAGTGACATCCACCAACTTACTTGGGGAAAGTTGCGCTTTGGCAACACCCTCTACCCTGCTCTTGCCATCGACTACCGGCTCGAGATGCCACCCGGCCCACGACGCAAGAAGACTGAAGTTCGGCAGGAGACGCTTTACCTCGCATGCACGGAACAAGATTCTGCCCAACGCATCTATGTCGATCTGCTCCAAAATCTTCCTGCCGAGAAAATCACCGCTTCACTGCCTGTTCCCCAGAGCTAAAGGCACAACAGTCGCAGCAAAGCCTAGCATCTAATGGCGAGAGCAACTGCACAATTCTTGGCACTCACCTGCAACCGGGCAGTGACCGACTTTATCGGACAAACCTTGCAAGAAAGTTTCTCATGGCTGAAATCCAACCCACACCCAACCCGCGTCCGACCTGGGATGAATATTTTTTAGACATTGCCTTCAGCGTTGCCGAGCGCAGTACCTGTGACCGTGCCCATGTGGGTGCTGTGTTGGTACGTGACAAACGTATCCTCGCCACAGGCTACAACGGCTCACCCGCCGGCCTTCCCCACTGCGACGAAGTTGGACATCTGATCGTCGATGGTCATTGTGTCCGCACTCTTCACGCCGAGCAAAACGCCATCATTCAATCTGCCCTCCACGGTGTAAGCAGCGAAAACGCAACAGCATACGTGACCCACCAACCTTGTCTCACCTGTGCCAAAATGCTCATCAATGCCGGTGTTCGCCGCGTGGTCTATGCTGGCAATTATCCTGACGAAAACAGCATCCAATTCCTAGCCCAAGCCAATGTTCAGCTAGAACGGTTAGCGCGTCCACGCCCTGCCGATAGCGTCTATGCACCAAGCTCATCCCCGAACTCACTATCAAGTTCACAGGCAAATTCCAAGCCAAGTTCGTCACCGGATAGATGAAGCACCCCCGCACCTTTCCCACAGGGTTTCGCTGGGGTACAGCCTCCTCCTCGCATCAAACAGAAGGCAATAACCGCAACAATCAGTGGTGGCGCTTTGAAGAACAACAGGGAGCAATCGCACAAGGTCATCGCAGTGGCATTGCCTGTGATTGGTGGGCCAATGCCGAAGCAGACTTTGATCGCAGCGCCGAGTTGGGTCTAAACAGCCATCGCATCAGCATTGAGTGGAGCCGCATTGAACCGCAAGCGGGAAAAATTGATCCCACTGCCATCGCACGCTATCGCACCCTGCTAGAAGCCTTGCATCAGCGCGGCATCCAACCTTGGATAGCTCTCCACCACTTCACCAATCCCCTCTGGCTAGAAGATCAAGGTGGCTGGGAGAATCCCGCTGTCGTCGAGCGATTCACAGCCTATGCCAGAACAATCGTAGCGCATTTAGGCGACCTCTGCCAGCACTGGCTAACCATCAATGAGCCATTGGTCTATTTAGGCCAAGGCTGGCTCCGTGGCACGTGGCCGCCTAATCATCCCAATCCCCTCCTCGCCATTCGCGTCTACCGTCACCTGCTCTATGCGCATGCAGGTGCCTACCATGCCATCCACCAGGCGCAGTCCCATGCCCAAGTAGGTGTTGCCAAAGCTATGCGTCACTTCGATCCTGCGCGGCCACATCATCCGGGCGATCAGCTCGCCGCACGTGCACGCCGTTATCTCTTTGAAGAGTTGTGGTTCGCTGCCACGCTCAACGGGCGCTTATACCCCCCGCTAGGTGTGGGCCAAGTTGACCCAACGCTAGCAAACACCCTAGACTTCACCGGCATCAACTACTACTGCCGCTATCAAGTCACCTTTTCGCCCAATCCAAAGCTTTTCTTTGGCGAGGAAGGCTACACCCTCG